>DASQNW010000431.1:0-12213 GCA_035644775.1 Chitinophagaceae bacterium
CAAGCAGCGCCGATAAGTTAGCAACGCTGGCACCGAGAACCTTCCTGATACCAATTTCTTTTATACGCTGTTCGGCACTAAAGGCAGCCAGTGCAAACAATCCCATGCAGCCAATAGCTATTGCCATAACAGTGAAGATCCATAAGAGGCTACCCAACTTTTGTTCGCTCATGTACATCTTGCCATAAGTTTCATCCATGAACTTATAGTCAAGGGGATAACCTGGAGCAAACTTGTTCCAGGTATTGTTGATGTACGCTATTGTATTTTTTATATCGGTGGTATGTAGTTTTACTGCTATTTTGAAACTCACCTGCGGATACATTTGAATTACCGACGTGGTAACTTTTTCATGAAGACTTTTATAATGGAAGTCTTGTACAACACCGATCACCTTTCCTTTTTTGACATTGTTAAGTGAATCAATCGGTGCCCACTCGCTCCAATGCAGCGGCTTACCGATTGCTTTTGCTGGTGTTCCAAAACCAAGCTCTTTAACTGCTGTTTCGTTGATGATGAATCCCTCTCTTTCATCGGTAGACATTTCTCTGGAGAAGTCCCTGCCGGCAATGATCTTGAGCCCCAGTGTCCTGATGTAATCATGATCTCCGATAAAAATGTTTGCTGGATATTCTTTATCACCTTGTGCTCCGGGAACTGTAATGCCATCGCCCGCATACTGGTCTCCAGGCAATCCATAGCCTGACGTAACTGCCAGGATACCGGAGGATTTCTTCAGCTCTGATTTGAATGTTTCAAGGCGATTGGCTACATCGCCCCTGGCCTGAAAGAAAAGAACCTGCTGCTTGTTAAATCCGAGATCCTTTTCATCCATAAACTTGGTTTGACGGTAAACTATCATTGTCGATACTATCAGCAGCGCTGAAAGCGAAAACTGCACTACCACAAGCGCTTCCCGAAGCCATGGAGTGCGGCTTCCACGTACACCCGGCTTCAGGTTTTTTAAAACTCTCACCGGTTGAAATCCGGATAGCACCAGCGCAGGATAAATGCCAGCAAGCATTCCTATCAATACTCCTGCAACAAGTAGCACTAGTGCCAAAAGAGGGTTGGCAAACAAGTTGAATGACATGGACTTGCCTGTAAACTTGTTGAGGTAAGGCATAATAAGAAACATCGCAACTGTAGCCAATACTAAAGCAAACACCGACAGAAGAATAGTTTCTCCAATAAATTGTAACACCAGCTGACGACGATCTGCTCCAACTACTTTTCTTACACCAATTTCTTTTGCCCTCCTGAAAGATCTTGCCGTGGCCAAGTTGATAAAATTAAAGCAGGCAATAACCAACACGAATACTGCGATGATCACCAAAGCCTTTACATACACGTCATTACCGCGTATAGCATTGTCGTAGACGAAATCCGCTGATTTGAGGTGTATGTCTTTTAGAGATTGAAAAAAAGGGAGAAATGTCGTTCCTTCCTGGGTGAGAGTAGGATGAATATCTTTCTTGATGTGCGCCTGAAACTTTTGTTGCAATTGATCTATCCTGGTGCCGGGCTTCACCTTTATATACGTGTAGAACTGATGCCAGCTCCAGTCCTGCATTCTTTGATCTGGCAGCTCAGCCGCAGGCAAAGCCATAATAAAATTAATATCAAAATGAAAATGAGAGGGCTTGACAAAGACGCCCTTCACTACAAAATCATCTTTATTGATTCTTATTGTCTTATTAAGTGGATCTTCCTTTCCGAAGTATCGGTTGGCAAGCTCTTGTGATAGCACAACTGCCGATGGGTCAACTAGTGCTGCGGCATGGGTGCCATGCACCATTTTAAATGGAAAAATGCTGAAGAAAGAAGATTCTGCAAACCAACCTTTTTCTTCGTAGCCAGATTCCTCACCTAGTTCAAGCAGGTATCTGTCGCCGCTCATCAAAATCCTCAGAGTAGTGTCTACCTCGGCGTACTGCTGTTGCAAAAAGCTAGCATAAGCGGGTGCCACTGATGCTGCTTTGGAAGTGCCTGTAGTTCTATAATGCTCATCATAGATTCGGTAAACATTTGCTCCACCAGGTATTTTCTTGTCGAATTGTTTTTCATCCCAAACAAACAATCCAATACAGAGACAGCCAACAATCCCAATTGCAAGACTGGCAATATTGACGAGAGAAAAACCTTTGTATCGCCACAGGTTACGCAGGGCGGTTTTGAAGTAGTTTTTGAGCATGAGCCTTGGTTTTGCTTATCAGAATGGAATGAAGAACAGAAACCTTAGATAGCTTTCAAACGGTACGACACCTGGAGCAACATCAGGGCATTCAACAGCACGATAGCCATGATTTTATTAGATGCCCTGCTGAAACCTTATACCATAATGTTTTCCAGCACCGTTTGACCATCCAGCATGCGGATAATACGGTGGCTGTAACGGGCATCATGTTCTGAGTGTGTCACCATCACGATGGTAGTTCCCTGCTCATTTAGGTCAGTGAGCAACTGCATTACTTCGTTGCCATTAGAAGAATCAAGATTACCTGTAGGTTCATCTGCAAGGATTAGCTTAGGGTGATTAACAACAGCCCTTGCTACGGCTACGCGTTGTTGCTGTCCACCTGAAAGTTGCTGTGGGTAATGATTACGGCGGTGCATGATCTGCATCTTGTCGAGCACTTCCTCCACTTTGCTTTTGCGCTCCGGCCCTTTCAATCCAAGGTAAATCAACGGCAGTTCAACGTTTTCAAAAACCGTTAGTTCGTCAATGAGATTGAAGCTCTG
This sequence comes from Chitinophagaceae bacterium, assembly GCA_035644775.1. Lineage (GTDB taxonomy): Bacteria > Bacteroidota > Bacteroidia > Chitinophagales > Chitinophagaceae > Flavisolibacter. The sequence continues at coordinate 2,743 of DASQNW010000431.1, forward strand.
AAAAACAAACCCGATATTTCGCTTTCTTAGATCAGCTCTCTTTCGCTCGTTAAAGTTTGCTACTTCAATACCGTTGAAGAGAAAACTCCCGCTATCCGGATCATCAAGTAAGCCAAGAATGTTGAGCAACGTGGATTTTCCGCAGCCTGAAGGTCCCATGACCGCAACAAACTCGCCTTCATTCACATCTATTGAAAGCTTGTTCAATGCCACAGTTTCCACGTCTTCGGTTCGATAAAATTTTTCAAGGTCTCTGATCTTTATCATTTTTGTTGTTTTGTCGGTTCGTATTATTTGAATTGAAGTAATAAACTGGATGGAACAAATTGGAAAGACCCGTTTTCCTCGTCATCTGTCAATACTTCCTTATTGGACTCGGTAATAGTATTGATTCTGAGTTCTGCTATTCCTTTATTAATCAGGCAAAAAGATGATAACACGTTTGTAGAAGAGATCAGTATAAAGAAGAAAAACAGCTTCATGGTTTTGGTTTAATAATTGAATTAGACTATTGAGTAGTCATAGTAACGGGATTCTATTTTTTTAATACCAGTTCCTGCATATTTCCATAGTTTTCATAACTGGAGGTTACGACTTTTTCGCCGGGTTTGAGGCCACTCAACACTTCGTAGTACTCAGGGTTTTGACGACCCAACTGCACATCCGCCTTGTAGGCTGTTTTGCCATCATTATCCAGTTTAAATACCCAGTTGCCGCCAGTCTGCTGATAAAAGCCGCCTTTAGCAAGCAACAGAGCCTGTGTTTCGTCACTTAGAGCAAGCCTCAGTTGCATGGTCTGCCCTCTTCGGATGCCTTCGGGCACTGCATCAACAAAATGCATGTCGACCTGGAAACGCCCATTGTTTACCTGCGTATACACTTTATCAATTTTCAGCTTGTAGTTTTTACCAGCGAATGAGGTTTCGGCCATCAAGCCGATAAAGACTCTGGATATATAGTGTTCATCTACATCCACTCTTACTTTATAGCCGTCTAAAACATCTATTTGACCCAGGCGTTCACCCTTGTTTTTGCTTTGCCCTATTTCGGCATCAAGCGAAGTGAGTTGCCCATTTACAGGTGCCCTTACAATTAGATCACCCACTTTCTTACGCATCACATTCAATGCATTTTGTGAGCCTTTGTAAGACTGATGCGCCTGTGAAACCTGCTGCGCATTTGAGGTGTTATCCTGCTTAAGTATTTGCTCTGTCAGCTTTTTCTTTTCCAACTGGTAATTGTAATTATTCTCAGCCTGTCTGAATTCCTGAGAGCCTATTGCCTTTTGCTCGTACAGGTGCTTATTAAGATCATAAATCCGCTTCGCTTCCTTCAGATTGTTGTCAACATCCGTCATCTGGTTAAGCTTATTGACCGTGTTTTGCTGCGCTGCATTTCGTGAGATTTGCATTTGTGTAAGAAGGTTATAAACTGAGGTCTGCTGATTTACAAGGCTGAGTTCAAGATCTGTATTTGAAAGGCGAAGTATGGGTTGCCCTTTGGCTACAACGGCACCGTCTTCCACTAGCTTTTCTTCGATCCTGCCTCCTTCGATAGCATCAAGATAAATAGTCTTCAACGGCAGCACCACCCCGTTAACTGGAATAAACTCCTGGAAGGTTCCCTGCTTTACCTCGCTGATTGTGATCCGGTCTAATGCCACATTAAGCTTCGACTTTCCCGACGTGAAGTAGATACTTGAAGCAATCAACAGCACTAATCCTGCGATTCCGGAGATCATAAGTATCCGCTTTGCAGTCCATCTTTTTCTTTCAATTTTTCTATCCACTTGCCGTTGAATTTTGTTGTTTGTGCAATTTGAAGCATTCTCCTCTATAGTCCCTGCACTCTTTTTCCTGCAACTTCTGACCTTAAGAAAACGAAAGCAGTGCCAACCATAAAGTTTTTTGATATTCAATAGGTTATACAATACCATAATCTACGAAGATGATCGTTATCGAACATAAACTGTTCGCTTTTGATACAGCGCTAACGGACAGTTATGCTGAACCTGCCGCTCATTATCAAACCTTTATATTGATGGCATGTTTGTAGTTTCGTTGGTTCACAATAGCTTATATCGCTTATGTCTTTACGATCAGCCTGTGTTTTAGTAATTGATGACGACGTGGATGTCCTAACAGCAGTTCGCCTGCTTCTGCGTCCTGAGGTGAAAGAAGTGGTCACCGAAAAAAATCCGGAGAACATTCGTTCGTTGCTGGCCCGCCAAAACTTCGACGTCATTCTGCTCGACATGAACTTCAACAGCTCGATCAACACGGGCAACGAAGGAATTTTCTGGCTCAAGAAGATCAAAGATGAATTTCGTTCGGCAGCTTCGGTGATTATGATTACTGCTTATGGTGATATTGATCTTGCTATACGTTCGCTGAAGGAAGGCGCCTTCGACTTTGTGGTAAAACCATGGCACAATGAAAGACTCCTGACTACTATAAAAGAAGCGGTGAAGAGACGCGACAACAAAGGCGCAGCTTCGAGCAGCAGCGAGGACAATTCCATTTTTGAGAATGAACTGCTCGGCCAGTCTGACGTGATGCAGGATATCTTTTATAAGATCAAGAAAATTGCTCCTACCGATGCCAACATTCTTATACTGGGTGAAAATGGCACCGGGAAGGAATTGATTGCAAAAGCCGTTCACCAATTTTCGAACCGTGCATCTAAGCCTTTCGTGAAAGTAGATGTGGGCGCCCTCACAGAATCGCTTTTTGAAAGCGAGCTGTTTGGCCACAAGAAAGGTGCGTTCACCGATGCACGTGAAGACCGGTTAGGCCGTTTCGAATCAGCGGAAGGAGGAACTCTGTTTCTCGACGAGATAGGAAATATTTCCCTGCACCAACAGGCAAAACTATTGAGCGTTTTACAAAACAGGCAAGTCACCCGGTTAGGAACGAACCAACCCATCCCAATCGACATCCGCCTTGTTTGCGCCACCAACGTCAGCATCGCTGATTTATCAAACGAAACAAGGTTTCGAAAGGATTTGATCTACCGGATCAACACAGTAGAAATTGTGGTGCCGCCGCTCCGCAGGCGGGAAGATGATATAATCTTGCTTGCTAAACACTTCATTAAGATCTATTGTAATAAATATCTAAAGCCAGCGGTGGAACTGGAACAAAAGGCAGAGGAAAAGCTTTTGCAGTATCATTATCCAGGGAATGTGCGGGAGCTTCAATACACTATTGAACGGGCGGTGATTATGTCTGACGGGCATGTACTTACTTCCAAGGATATTATCTTTTCTCCTATTGAAAGCAGTGTGTTGCCTGATGACGTTCAAGACACCAATCTGGGCGCTGTAGAGAAAAACACCATACTGAGAGTAATAGATAAACATAGCGGCAACATTTCAAAAGCCGCAAAAGAGTTGGGCATCACCAGGACTGCTTTGTATCGGCGGCTGAATAAGTATGATATTTGACGGACCAGCCTCATAATTTGAGACTTCAACATCTATGAATGCTTCCGCAAACTCAGTAGCCGATTTACGACTTTTATGCTGATTAAGAACTTCCATTGGCGCATTCTATCGAGGGTAGCATTTTTGTTTATAACACTGATGGCTGCCTGCATCTTCATCGTACAGCAATGGTATTTGTTTGTTGCGCTGCTCTCACCGTTGGTGTTTTACCAGATCGTTGATTTTATTCGGTTTCAGAAAAAAGCACACGAGGAGCTAAACGAGTTTGTAGAAGCCATCCACTACAGGGACTTTTCCCGGTATTTCGATGTAAAGCATGCACCTGCAGACTTACAGCCCTTGCGAAAAGGCTTCAACGACATCAACACAACGTTTAAGGTGATAAGTAAAGAAAAAGAAACTCAGTATCAGTATCTGCAAAAAATACTTGAACTGGTGGATACTGGTATCCTTTCTTATCAACCAGAATCAGGTGAGGTAGTATGGATGAACGAGTCCCTGAAAAAAATGCTGCAGCTACCCTATCTTAAGACAATTCATTCATTAGCTAAACGAGACAAGGCGCTGTTTGACGAGATCTATCAACTTAAGCCTGGTGAAAACAAAATTGCCGTAGCACACCTCGAGAAATCTTCCTTTAAAGTTTTGCTGTCAGCAACAGCTTTTCAGACGGACGGGCAGAAATATAAACTGGTTGCCTTTCAGAACGTGAATGAAGCACTTGATGAAACTGAATCAAAAGCCTGGCAGAAACTCTTAAGTGTAATGACCCACGAGATCATGAATTCCGTAGCACCCATTTCGTCGCTTGCAGAAACTTTGAAAAATAGGCTCTCCTCGAATGACGAAAACACTATCGAAGATCTTGAGCTTGGCATCGACACCATAAAACGACGAAGCGAAGGCTTACTGAAGTTTGCCGAAACATACCGCAACTTAAACAAGATCACCACGCTCAGTCTGCAAAAAATCTACATCAGGGAAATGTTTTTAAACCTCCGTCGATTGATGCAGCCAACTTTTGAACAGAAGGAGATTGAGTTTGAAATAGTACTTAAGGATCCGAACCTGCAGATGAATGCAGATCCAAGCTTACTTGAGCAAGTGCTTATTAACCTGGTAGTGAATGCAATTGAAGCAGTAAAAGGCAAGAAAGGAGCTAAGATTGTGTTATCAGCGGAGCAAATTCACAACCAGAAAATTCTGCTAAAAGTTGCTGACAATGGCCAGGGAATGCCCGAGGAAGTAGTAGATAAGATCTTTATACCTTTCTTCAGTACTAAGAAAAACGGCAGCGGCATTGGCTTGAGCTTGTGCAAACAAATAGTTTTACTGCACCGCGGCAACATACAAGTGCAATCTGTAGAAAGTAAAGGAACTGTTTTCTCCTTGCAGTTTTCATAACGGCGCTGCTGCGTGTGCTTAATAAGGAGATTTTACCGGGTCCATGAGCCGGGTATTCACTTACTCCAGCATCTCAAGCGAGTGCTTTGTTTGCAAAAAGAAAAATCATTTGCTATTTTTCCGCATATCCGTTTTCCTATGGAACTAATGATGTATTTAGGCAATGACCTAATCGAATCTATCACTTTCGACCCAGGCAAGATTTCAATACCAGGTTACCTGGGGAAGTTTAAAAGACAGCTTAAAATGAAACATCTGGGATTAATTGAAGAAGCAGGTGTACAGCCGGAGTTTTTAGTTATCGATATAAAGCCTGCCAATCAACCCGCTAAAAGCAGTACGTTCCGTGAACAGCAGGCGCATCACGTTTAAACCTGCTGAATGACATCACCGGACTTAAATGTTTGCAAGTTTTCGCAAATGCACGCCAAACACTGCAAAAGGTTCCGCAGCTCTCTTTTGACTCGATCTAAACCTTGTAAATCTTCTTACATGAAAGACGATATACCTGTTGATGATCAGTAAACCAAAAAAGGTGTGAACAATAAGCAGCAGTGGGAACGAAACGATGCAGAAAGCAAAATATAACAAAGCCCCGGTAAAATCTAGTAAGTCCTTCATAACGCCATTTTGTAAAAATTCAAACCTTTGTTTTCAGCTTACATAGGATCACCGGATATTCTTTAGACAGTTCAATCACCTTTTTCGTTGCTCCTGATCCTGCACGATTATGCACATTTGTGCACGGTTTTGCAAGAATTTACAATTTAATAAACTCCACCCTTCTGTTCTGCGCTTTTCCTTCTTCTGTTTTATTATCTGCCACCGGCTGCGTTTCACCCTTGCCTTCGGTCTCTAATCGAGAAGCATCAATGCCATGTTCTTTCACGAGAAGGTCCTTGACAGCGGCAGCTCTCTGGCGAGACAGCTCCATGTTTGCGGCATCATCACCATCGCTGCTGGTATGACCAATGATCTTCAACCTAACAGAGGCATGCTCTTTCATTACACTGGCTATTTCTTTCAGCACGCCATATGATTCTGGTTTGATCACAGCACTCTGCACATTGAACAGGATGCCAGTGGTGCTGAATTTGCCTTCATCAAGCAATTTGTGCCTGGTGTCGGGCTTACCGCTTGCCACTTTTATGTTAGATATGTAATAGCCAATCTCCTCGTCTTTATAGTTTGAGTTTTCCAGCTCAAAGAACAGTTGGTTGTAATTGTATTTGACAGGAAGCGCCATCGGTAAGTCGTATGCCTTAAAGCCATTAACCCAAAGACGCAACCTTGTTCCCTGCACCTGCACCGAAACATGCGACACCTTGTTTGCATAAGCACCTAAATCATCGATCGACTTCGCTTCAGCATTGAAAAAACTTACTCTTTCCTGGAAAGTTTGAAGATCGACTGCGTACTTTTCTGAGTAGCCTTTCTTTCCTCTTGGGTATATCGACATGGTAATTTCACACTGCTGGTATATGTCTTGCTGCTTTAAAAATTTGTTGTCATTTGCAGCTTCATCGTTTGTAGATAGAAAACCAAACTTCATTGATGGCAGTACATATCCATTTGGCTCAATGTTGTAAACGAGATCAAACTCGACGCTGAAGTTGCGACTGAATGTATCCTTGCTTGAAGAAAGATAACTAGAGTTTCCAATGAGGCGCATCCATTTTCCAGGTATCCCGTTCAAGGTCACTACTTCGCCCCTGTTGTTCGTGTTCCAACCAAGTGGCAGTTCACCAATTTCGTCCTGCGAGAAGTCTTCTGCATATATCACTTTACTACCAGGAACGAAGTCGAATTTTGCATAGCTGGTCACACCTGCTTTTTCGGAAGGAGTTTCTTCTTCAGATGCAGCAGCCGCTGTACCACCACTGTTTGTGCCACTCTTCTTTCCTTCCACCTGATCTAAGGCTTTGTCCATTTTCTCATCCACGTTCTTATTGATCCGGCTTTCTACTTTCGCTTTTGCACGGTTAACTAAGCCGCCGATTTGCGCAATTGTTGTAAAAGGAACCGAAGCAACCAATAAGATGAACAGGAACTTTTGCATAAACGTGATTTTAGTACCGCAAAAGTATTTACAGCATGCCCGTTGTAATTTCAAAGAGGAATGAATTGCGTATGCAGTTGTATGAACTGCAAAAACAAATCGGATGTGCACAGAGGTAACATGTTAATACCCCTTCCTCACCTGTACAATGTTCTGCAATGGTTGATTGCTCAGAAACCTTTCTAGGTTTTGCAAAAAGAATTGAACGAGGCCTTCTGCCTCTGTGTTCTGTCCACCCGCGGAGTGCTGGGTAAGTATAAGGTTAGGGCAAGACCAAAGAACATCGTCTGAGGGTATTGGTTCTAAGCTGGTGACGTCCAAAACAGCACCGGCTATTTGACCTTTGTTTAGTGCAGCAGCTAATACCTGTTGATCTGACACGAGGTTCCCACGGCCCACGTTACAGAAGATAGTAGCTGGCGTCATCTGCGCTATCATTTCGTTGCTTATAAGTCCTTTTGTTTCTTCTGTGCCGGGCAAGCAGCCAATGATGATTTCCGCCCAGCCAATTTTCTGCAGCAACGCATCCTTCGTTTTCAAATCTGCATCTGCCGCTGTTCTTCCAAAAAACACTATTTGGGCGTCGAACGCCTGGAGTATTCGAGCAATTCTTCTAGCTATCGTTCCCGTGCCTAAAAGAATAACCTTTTTCCCCTGAAGCAGTTGTAGCTCAGGACGGATGCTTGCACCTACCCACTTTCGATTCTCCTTCAGTAAAGTGAATCGATCTATTTTTCGGTAGATCGCCATAATGCCCGCAATCATTGTTTCCGCACAAGGCTGAGAAAAATAGTCCTGCATGTTTGTGACAACTGCTGAAAGCTCCAGGTTTTGATAATACTCGAAGCCTGCAGAATGTAGTTGTATCCACCTGGCGTTTGTAGCTTGTGTAATCCATTCCTTTTTCGGATTACCAAACACTATATCCGCTGCTCCTAGTTTTTGAAGGCGCTCCTCATCGTCGGGCAGGTCCTCTTTGAAATAAAATTGCAATGTTCCAGGTATGGACTGTTGCAACAATGCCTTTCCTTTCTCCTTCAGGGGAGCATCGATGTAAAGGATCATCGGCAAAAACGTTTATGAAAATCGTAAAACAAGTGTGCAAGAACTAAGAATTATTCTACCGGTTTTTCTTCTTCCTGCTCTTGTTCTTTTCCTGTAAAAAGGTGCACCACTTTTGGGTCGGCCCTGCGAACGCCACCGATCTTACAAAAGCCGGGTTTAATCAGATCCTGAGCGAGTATGATTCTGAAGCGGGAAAGATTTTCATCTTGATTCTCCTGCTCGTAAGAAAAGTCAATGCCTTTGGGATCAACTTCTATTATTGCATAAAGGTCGAGGTTGTCGCACAGAGCGAAATAGTCTGAGATGAAAATCGTGTTCTGTGAAGGACTATGTTTTAGTTCGAGTGTGGTTAACAATATAATGTTACCCTGCTCATCTGCCTTGATTCCAGAAAGTGTGATTTTGAGAGCCTTATCAGGGTGAGCAATATAATAGTACTTCATGATCCGGATGTAATATACACCCCCACTGTTAATAAACGACTTCAATTTTTTTTCAAATTATCAACATCTACTCTGAGCCTATGTTCTATGAATTTGTCACTATTTCAATGCACATATTCACATATGTTTTAGTACAGTTTCCCTCGTCAGAATTTGCCCAGAAGTTCCTGAAAGACTCCCCCACGCGGGCCGGCAGCAAGTTAAAATTGGTCGTCAATAACAGAATAGCAAAAGCCCCGCTGATGCGGGGCGGAAAAGCTTTATGTTAGTAATTATTGGAGGTTTCCTGTAAAGAAAAAGGCGGGCCGCTCCTGGCTTGTAAATTGTCCTAATATAGGTGATGAACCTGTGAAATAATCGAGCAGGAAGCGGTCATTTTCGATATAGTCCAGCAATGGCATCATGTCATCTTCCACCACAGCTCCGTTCGGGTTCTCGTACACTCTGGTGAATTTTGCAATATTGCTATTGTTGTAGGTATACTGATAAATGTACTGCACTACATAAGGCGTTCCGTTTTGCCTCACGTACACGTTCAGGGCCATATACTTACTAGCATCATCAAAAATAAAATCCATGTTGTCGAGGTCCAGATTGAAGCCGCTGGTCTTCAGGTTTGTTTTAATGGTAGCATAAGTGGCCGCAAACAAACTTGATTGGCCGGGCAGCGGAGACGAAGGCACACTGATCGTTGAGATCGATTTACCCAGTATAGCCCGAAGTGGAAATAACGGCGTATTTGAGTTGGTGATCTCAACGCGATTGTTTCCAACTCTTATGTAGTACACTTCTTTCGTCTCATCCCAATACATATCCTGGAAAGTATAGCCGCCTACCGTTACTGGTTCTTTGAAGTGAACACCATAGGTAGTATGGCTAAAGGGCACAGAGATGGTAACAAGGCTACCACCAACAAGGTAACTAAAATTGAGGGTGTATAAAAACATGTTGAACGAGACACCAATCTTTGCATTTCCCTGCCCGGGAAAGAACAAAAATGAGTTCGAAGAACTATAGTCAAACGTTGAAGAAAGAATATAAGCGAGCTCGCCACC
>DASQNW010000432.1:0-9576 GCA_035644775.1 Chitinophagaceae bacterium
TAGGTTTTTTCTCTACCGGAAAACGTATTAAAACGCACACCGGTATTATTGTTCTTGTATGCCGCGGCCACGAAGTAAGAATGAAGATTCGTTGAAGCGCGGTCAACGTAACCATCGCTATTAATTCTCGACAATCGAACATCTGCAGTGAAATGGTCGTTCAGGAGCCCCGTACCTGTTTTAATGGTATTCTTCACTGTGTTGAACGAACCGATGCTATTGTTGAATTCAGCATAGGCATTATTGTTTGTTTCTTGTGTGCTTAAGTTGATCGTAGCGCCAAATGCAGCGGGTCCGTTGGACGAGGTGCCCACACCGCGTTGAATTTGAAGGCTGTTCACTGATGAAGCAAAATCCGGCAGGTTTACAAAAAAGCTTCCCTGGCTTTCGGCGTCATTGAAGGGTACTCCGTTTAAGGTAACATTGATGCGGGTTGGATCTACGCCTCGGATTCGAATTCCCGTATATCCCACGCCATTACCTGCATCTGAATGCACAACAACAGAGGGAGTTTGATTGAGCAACAAAGGGAGGTCGCGGCCGAGGTTTTGTTTGTCTATGTCAGCCTTGTTTAAATTGGTTTTTGAAAACGGAGAAGATTTGCCAGCTCTCAGCGCACGTACTTCTACAGGTTCAAGCTCGGTAGTGTCCGACTGAGCTGATGCAGCCAAATGAAAGCAGGTAAGCAATAGAAAAAAACTCCTTTTCATACTCACAATTTTATGAAAAGGGAATGCAGCAAAAGAGAAGGAAAAGAGCCAGGCCTTCCCTGCGCAGGCATTACCCTGATCAGGTTCAACGGGTTTAATCTCAGCCCTTCCGTAGCGGAACGGCACCCCGAGGATTGTGATCGCAAATGTATGCAAGAATTTTACTCACAACTGTAACTTTTTGTTAGGTTCACCGTTTCAAAAGGGTATAAAGCTGAAAAAGTGTTATGAAAAATATTCTGATTGCTGCCTTACTGGCCTGCGTGTTTTCTACATCTTTTGCTCAAAAAGAAATTCATGACGCGAACGCTGTTGTTTTAAACGTAAAAGACTACCACAGCATAGCTGTTTCTGATGGCATCGACCTATTTATAAGTCATGGAGAAGAAGTTGTGGCAGTCAGCGCTTCAGAAGAGAAATACAGAAGTAGAATCAGGGCAGTGGTTGATAAAGGAGTGCTAACGATCAAGTATGACGATGACAGCAAGCTCGGATGGCGGGGAAATAAGAAGTTGAAAGCTTATGTTTCTTACAAAAACCTGTACGCCATTTCTGCTTCGGGAGGTTCTGATGTTTTCATTGATGGAACTGTTCGCTCAAAAGAGTTGGTAATAAAGATGTCGGGCGGCTCTGATCTTTCTGGTAAGGTAGATGTTGATGATCTTAGAGTAATGCAGAGCGGAGGCTCCGATATCAACATCAGCGGGAGAGCTGTCCGCGTATCAATTGATGCGAGTGGTGGCAGTGATTTCAATGGGTTTAGTCTCGCGACAGACGTGTGCACTATAGAAGCCAGTGGTGCCAGCGATGTAGAAGTAACAGTTAATAAAGAACTGACAGCAAGAGCCAGTGGCGCCAGCGATATTTCTTATAAAGGCGATGCCACCGTGCGGGAGTCAAAGTCGAATGGTGCCAGCAGTGTCCGAAAATCCTAAGATTTCGAATGTTACACAAGCAAGACCCTGCATTTGTAGCAGGGTTTTTTGTTTTCTGGTGCATTGAGTCGCCTGAACTGGTGACAGAAAATTCGGTTGATAGCCATAAGAATTAGCTATCTTAGGTATTCTTCAGCAGCTAGATTGGACAAGTTTTTTTTGACGAAGTAGCAACGATCGCCAACCCTTAGAATTCTTCTTCTTTTATCCGCAGTACTCAGGCTACAATAATCAACGTTAATATGCAACCTGCTAACCACATTTCAGGGCTTACACCTCTAAGAGGTATCGCTGCACTCCTGGTAATTATACTGCACTACCAGATTTTCATAGCCAAATTACACCCTGAGGGTTTGACGCATGCTGTTGAAAAATTATACCTGATGGTGGATCTGTTTTTTGTTCTGAGTGGATTCATCATGTATCATGTTTACGGCAAACTTTTTAAGAGCGGCATCCGCAAAGAAAGCTACTTTAAGTTCATGAGGGCAAGATTTGCCCGCATTTACCCACTGCACCTTTTTACTTTTCTGTTTACGATTGCTGTTTCGCTGATCTATGTTTTCACCAATACTCCCAAAGGAAATATATACAGTTCTTTTTTAGATTATTCAGCAGTGCCATCTCAACTGCTCCTAACACAGGCGATGGGAACACACCACGAAGCCACCTGGAATACGCCATCTTGGTCTATAAGCGTTGAGTGGTGGGCCTATGTGCTCTTTCCTGTTCTTCTTCTATTCTTTGTGCGAACAAAACAATGGTCGCGGTATCTGTCAGCAGCTTTAATCGTTGGCGGGTATTTATATATAACCTTTTATGCGGAACCTCTGTTTTGGGCCACACGATGGGAGTTAATGGGAATTCCAAAAGAGGTGCCATATCCCGTCCATACAATTGATGTTATAACCGGCCATTCGGCATTTTTACGCTGCCTTTGTGGGTTTGTGGCAGGGATGATTTTTTATGAAGGATTTCAAAAGAGCTGGGGGCACTCTGTATTGAGCAAGGGAATTTCTTTTGTCGGATTGTGGGTGTTGCTTTTTTCGTTGTGGCATTTCGATGTTCTGCCGGATTTAATCTCTCCCTTATTTTTTGGCCTCATGATTTTATCTGCTGCCTATAACACAGGTCGGCTGCGTAGCACATTAAACACCAGGGGTTTTCAGTTCCTTGGTGACTTATCTTATTCCCTCTACCTCATGCACATGCCACTGCTTTTTCTTTATACTGCATTGCGAAAGGTGTTTGTTCCTGACGATCAAAGACTGGTATTCCTCAACTATAATTTTTCACTTACGGAAGCGTGGTTAGGCTTTGCTTTGTTTTTATCAGTAACGCTACTCCTGGCCAGTTTCACCTACCACTATATTGAGAAGCCCGCAAGGCAGTTTTTAAATAGATCAAAAAGGTCTGCGGTCGAGCAGCAGGTGGTAGCAGCAAATGTTACAGAAACTTCCCTTCAGGGATAGGTAATCTTCATATCTCAAAACTTCTAAAAGACAGAGTCATGAAAAATATTCTTTTTCTACTTCTTACATCATTCGTTAGCGCCGCTTTTGTATACAAGATTTCTTCGCCCAGGATGCTGAACGCGTATACGGACGAGCAAAGCGCTTCTACATCAAGGTATGGGAAAGGATGCTTGCCCGACCTTTCCTCTATTCAATTTTCTGATACCAGCACAAGCATTCCGCTACTTTCCGGTTGGGGCAATTACCGCATGCCCGTGACCGCAACAAATGACAGTGCTAACATCTATTTTCAGCAAGGCATCAACATGTATTACGGCTTTCATATGATAGAGGCAATAGCTTCATTCGAAAGATCTGTTCGCCATGATTCCACTTTTGCAATGGCTCATTGGGGTAAAGCACTTGCCTACGGACCCAACATCAACGATGTGGGCTATGCGTCCTCACCCGAGGCTTTAGAAGCAATGTCCAAGGCGAAGGCATTATATGCAGGATGTACTGAACTCGAAAAAGCACTGATAAATGCAATTCAGGTTAGATATTCAAGCGACAGCACACACAGCCGTGAACACCTGAACCAGCTTTACGCCGAAGAAATGAAAAAGGTGTATGTTTCATTTCCCAGCAGTGCTGATGCTGCTGCCTTGTACGCTGATGCTTTAATGGTGCAGCATCCCTGGGATTTGTACGACAGGTTTTACAAGCCAAAACCGTGGACGCCAGCTATTGTTGATGTCTTAGAAAAGCTTGTCGGTAAATTCCCCAACCACCCGGGTGCAAACCATTATTACATTCATGCCATTGAAGGATCAACAACACCGGAGAAGGCCATACTGGTAGCCGATCGCCTAGGGAACTTGATGCCGGGAGTTTCGCACCTGGTGCATATGCCATCGCACATCTATATTCGGTCGGGACAGTACAACAAGGGTATAGATGCAAATGAAAATGCCATCAATGGTTATTTAAATTACAAAAAGGTTTATCCACTTACAGAAAAAAGTTCATTTCTCTACCTTGCCCACAACCTGCATATGCAGGCCGCCTGTGCCGCCATGGATGGTCAATTTTCAAAATCAATGAAGTATGCATTCGATGCGCAGCGAAGTGCGGACAGCACCTGGTTGGATGCGGGTGGTTATTTCTCGATGTATTCTCAAAATATGTTCATGGTACCTTATCTGACTATGGTGCGCTTTGGCAAGTGGGATGATCTTATCAAAGCCCCCGCCATTCCAGATTCACGTGTACATGCCAAAGCAATGATGCACTTTGTGAAAGGGATGGCTTACGCACGAAAGCATGATTTCACCCGGGCAGCCCAGGCACTTGAGCGCATGTCTGACAGCGCCAACAGCCAGCAATTACAGGATCATCCGCCAACATTCAATCCCGGAATAGCAGTGATTAGAATAGGCGAAAAAGTTTTAGAGGCAACCATTGCAGAAGAAAAAGGACAGCTGGCAACATCGGAAAAGCTATATAGAGAAGCTGTAGATCTGGAAGATGGTATGATGTACAACGAACCAAAGGATTGGTTGCTACCTGTGCGGCATTACTTAGGTCAAGGTTTAAATAAGCAAAAGAAATACAAGGAGGCGGAGAACGTTTACAAAGAAGATTTAAGAATAAATCCTAACAACATGTGGGCCCTCGGGGGACTTATTAAGACGCTCAATGGCCAGGCAAGAAAGACAGAAGCAAGTAAAGTGCAGCAACAACTTAAGTCTGCAAAGGAACGAAGTGATGTCAATCCGGTGGGTTCAGTTTTTTGATATTCATTGATAATTAGCATTGCTTCCGCTTTTTGAGAAAAACATTCGGCGTGGATAAGAGACCAGGGTCTGAACTTTACTGTCCATCCTTTTTTTGCTAGAACATTGTGTGAGAGAAGACGTTGCTGCAAGTCGGAAGTATAGCCAATGTAGATCTTGTTGAAACCAGAACTGTATAGAACATAGACGGTAAACATAAAAAAAGAGGTTATCTTCTTTTGAGACAACCTCCGGAGTTGCGAAGGGAGGGATCGAACCTCCGACCTTCGGGTTATGAGCCCGACGAGCTACCGCTGCTCTACTTCGCGATGTGGGTGGCGAAGATACTGGTACATTCATTTTCAGCCAAACAATTTTTATCGTCTAACTTCGCAGACCTCATTTTTCCCTCGTGAAAGTTGGTTTTGTAAACATATTCGGGCGGCCAAATGCCGGAAAGAGCACTCTCCTGAATGCACTGATAGGCGAAAAGCTTGCGATCGTATCTCCAAAGGTGCAAACTACCCGTCATCGAATAAAAGGAATATTGACCACCAGCGATTATCAGGTCATACTCTCCGACACGCCGGGTATCATAGAACCCAAGTACAAGCTGCACGAAAAAATGATGCATGCTGTCAAAGGTTCTCTTGAAGATGCAGACGTGGCGGTGCTTTTGTTAGATGTGAATGATGCCTGGGATACTTGTGATTCGATTTTTGCATCGCTTAGACTCAGCGTTCCTTCAATAGTAGCTATCAACAAAATTGATACTGCGCCGAAAGCACGGCAGCAGGAAGCGCTTGCGTTTTTCAAGACCAAGACCTATGCAAGTGGTGTTGTTCTGCTGTCGGCATTATCGGGTGGTGGGGTACAGGACTTGATGAACGCGATTTTGCTGCACTTACCAGAGGGAGAGCAGTTTTTTGCTGAAGAACAGTTGACAGATCTCTCAGAAAGGTTTTTTGTAGCGGAGTTGATCCGTGAACAGATCTTTTTTCTTTTCGAAGAGGAAATTCCCTACCAGGCAACAGTGCTTGTAACAGAGTTCAAAGAGAAATCTACGCTAACGAAGATTGCCGCCACAATTATTGTTCAACGCGAAACCCAGAAAGCAATCATTCTGGGGCAGGGAGGAGCAATGATAAAAAAGATCGGAATGGAAGCAAGAAAAGAAATTGAAAATTTTATAGGACGAAAGGTATGTCTTGAATTGTTTGTGAAAGTGCGGCCCAAGTGGCGGGAAAATGAATTGTTTTTAAAAGAGTACGGGTATTGAATTTCTCTCTTTGGTGTTCATAACAAAGCCTGCAGTGCTGATGGTTATTGAACAGCAATCAAGCAAAAGATATTATGGGGTTTACAGTAGCAATAACAGGAAGGCCAAACGTTGGGAAGAGCACTTTTTTTAATCGCTTGTTAGAACAGCGCAAGGCAATTGTCGAAGACACGCCCGGTGTTACACGAGACAGGCAATACGGAGTAGCTGAATGGAACGGCAAGTTGTTCAATGTAATCGACACAGGGGGCTTCGTTCCCGATACCGAAGACATTTTCGAAAGAGAAATACGTAAACAGGTGCAGATTGCGGTGGAAGAAGCTAATGCTGTGTTCTTTGTTGTGGATGCGGCAACGGGTTTAACCGACCTTGACGATGCCATGGCAGATGTATTGCGACGGTCCACCAAACCGGTGTTTCTGGTTGTTAACAAGGTTGACAACCACGATCGCATGCTGGAAGCAAGTGAGTTTTACAGCCTTGGCTTTGAGCATCTGTTTTTTATTTCCGCAATCAGCGGCAGCGGCACCGGGGATCTGTTGGATGCCCTCGCTGAACTGGTGCCAGAAGAAACCGAATCTACAGAAGAACTGGACGTTCCGAAGTTCGCCATCATAGGCCAGCCAAATGTGGGTAAATCATCTTTATTGAATGCACTCATAGGCGAGGAACGCACCATTGTAAGCGAAATAGCGGGTACCACGAGAGATACGATCCACACGCGGTATAAAATGTATCAGAAAGATTTTATTCTGATCGACACTG
Source organism: Chitinophagaceae bacterium (assembly GCA_035644775.1). Lineage (GTDB taxonomy): Bacteria > Bacteroidota > Bacteroidia > Chitinophagales > Chitinophagaceae > Flavisolibacter. The sequence continues at coordinate 6,919 of DASQNW010000432.1, forward strand.
CTGGCATTCGACGTAAAACCAAGGTGCATGAAGACATCGAATTCTACTCGGTGATCCGGGCCATCAAAGCATTAGATGAAGCGGATGTTTGCCTCTTGTTGCTCGACGCTGAAAAAGGCATTGCTGCGCAAGACCTGAACATCTTTAGCCTCGCCGCTAAAAAAGGCAAAGGCATAGTGGTGCTGGTGAATAAATGGGACCTCGTAGATAAAGAGACAAATACAGCAAGGGATTATGAAAAAGTATTGAAGGAAAGGCTGGCGCCATTTACCGATGTGCCAATTTTATTTATTTCGGCAAAAGACAAAACAAGGATCTTTAAAACGATAGAAATTGCCTTAGATGTTTATGAAAGTCGTAAGAGAAAAATAAGTACAGCGCAGCTAAATGAAGTAATGTTGAAAGCGATTGAAGCGTATCATCCGCCAGTCGTTCGTGGTAATCCTGTGAAGATAAAATACATCACACAACTGCCCACCGCTGTTCCTTCGTTTGCTTTTTTCTGCAATTTTCCAGATGATATAAAGCAACCTTATAAAAACTACCTTGAAAATCAACTGAGGCAAAAATTCAATTTCACAGGAGTGCCGGTACGTTTGTTCTTCCGCAAAAAATAGCAGCATCGATAGAAAATCAATTGCGGAAGGGCAATTGCCATACCTGCCTACTTACAAAAGCAAAACTTATTAATTATGAAAAAAATTTTGTTACTGCTGATAATTGTTAGTTCTCTCGCAGCGTGCAATAGCGGTTCAAACAACAATGGCGCCGGAAATAAGAATAGTGACTCCGAGGCCATAACACCCGTAGAGGCTAAAGGAGGTCAGTCGGATTCAGCAAGTGCAGCTACCACTATGTCTGCAGATTCCGCCGCTGCACACTAGTCAACCATCGATACTTTTGTAGCTTTCTCTGTCTCTCGTGAGGCCACTTCCTGTTGAAGTCCAAATGTTTTCAGCGTGCGGGTTACCTCAGATTTAAACACCGAAAACTCCTCTTCCTGTTGCTGGATGAAGGCGTTTTCGTCCAGTTTTCCTACCACTTCATTCATCTCCTCCTGGTTGTCATAAACCATAGTCCTGAATTCATTTTGGTAATCTTTCGCCCTTGACTGCATGATTCTCTCCACCATCCATTGTTTTGTATTTAGCGCCTGTTCTGCAGCTTGCTTAAAAACATCTTCCGAGAAATTTTCCGAAGCTATGTTCAAAACCTCCAGCATTGAGGCGTAGGCATGATGAAGCTTCTGCTCCTGGTAGTTTTTACCAGCTTGATCATAGAAATGATGTACCCCATCCCAGTTTTTAATCTTTCCCGATCTGATATTTTCGATAAAATGTTTCAAGCTTTCGTCCTCAACAAGCAAGCCTCCAATATTCTTCCATCTGCTCCGGCTTAATGAAGAAGGTAGCTGATTTTTTAGCTCCTGGAAGGAATCGATCTCCCTTGCGGATGTCAATGCAACCAACTCCTTTACTGCGTAAAGTATAATCAGTTCTTTATACACTGCATAAGCTTCCCACACTTTGGTGATCTGCGTTGGCCTTTTTACATTTTCAAAAATGCATTCGTTCACTTCAATGTTCTTAATTTCTGACCGCTTCTCGTTCAGGATTTTATCTCCTTGCTGCACCAGGTATGCATCGTCGCCTATTGTTCCAATCGACGTAGCTGCCACCAGCTTGCGCAACACGTTCAATCCTTCGAAAAGCTCGTTTACTGTATCGGGTGCCAGAAAATCGTATTCGATGTAAGGCAATTTTTCAATCCTTTTGTCACGCTCAATGTACTTGTGGGCATTGCGGGCAAGTGCATACATATTGTACATGAACCAGTATGCGGGCATGATCACAAGCCTGTTACTACTTACATCATTGCTCACGAGACTAAATGGCAAGGTGATATTGAGTTCGGCCGGAAAATCACCTTTTGCGATTAAGGTATAGCTGGCAAATTTGGAATTGTGTTTCAAGCTGACACAGAGGCCCGGCCAAAAGCCTCGACCCGCTACGATCTCTCCATCAGCTGCCCTGCTGTTGTGATTGGAACCTATAGTGGCTCCTGCTGCCATATTGCTTTGCCCCATCACCACTGCAGCGCACAAAAATGAATTGTTATGATGCTGCTCGTGTGCTGGAAAAATAAGCGAGTTTAAAACTTCGCAGCAAGAAATTGTTGCATTATTGCCAAGGTAAGAGTTGATGAGTCGGGCTCCATATTTAAGTTGTGAATGCGAAGCCATGAAAAACCGCACGGCTTTCACTCCGTAAAATGCTCTGCAGCCAATATCGATAATGCCGTTAACAAGTTCGCACCCTTCCCCTATCTGCGTTTGGGCATCTTCCTGGGAATTGATGGTCAGGTTTTTTAGTTTGTTGGCGCCCTTGATGTAGGCATTGCTTCCCACCCAAACATCTTTGATAATGCTGGTGTTTTTGATAACTGTTCTGTCACCAATTTTGCCATAGTACCCTCTCTGCTTGTCGAACTTTGCCTCGGTAAATTCTTTGAATCTGTTCATCAGCTCCTTGTCGTTTCTGTATTTCGACCAGAGGTATGCATCACCTGGCAGCATTCCATTGAAGGGCAGAATTTTTCTTCCGGCATTTTCATTACACACTTCCAGCCAAATACGGACAGCTTCATCTTCGCCTTCTT
>DASQNW010000433.1:0-8527 GCA_035644775.1 Chitinophagaceae bacterium
TTGAACGTTTCCTGAACCCCGACAGAAAATCGATGCCAGACATTGACACTGACTTTGACGATGAAGGTCGGCAAAAGGTGATCGACTATGTGGTAAAGAAATACGGTAAAAACCAGGTAGCACAAATTGTGACCTACGGTACCATGGCTGCAAAGATGAGCATCAAAGATGTGGCCCGGGTTCTTGATCTTCCGCTTGCCGAATCGAATATGCTGGCTAAATTGGTTCCAGACAAACCAGGAACAGACCTGGGTCGGGTGCTGCATGCGCCATTGACTGCAAAGGAAGGGGAAAACTCACTTGAAGAAAAAGAGGGTTTTGGTTCAGAAGATTTCGAAAATATTAAGCGCTTACGTGAGATATATAATGCCGGAGATACAAGAAGCCAGGTGTTGAGGGAGGCAGAACGACTGGAAGGATCTGTTCGGAATACCGGCATTCATTCCGCGGGTATCATCATCGCCCCCGATGACCTCATGAACATTTTACCCGTTTGTACTGCTAAGGACTCGGATCTTTTGGTAACACAGATCGAAGGAAAGATTATAGAAGATGCAGGTGTTATCAAGATGGATTTTCTTGGACTGAAGACGCTGACGATCATCAAGAACGCCCTGGAAATGATCGAACAAAACCATGGTCGCAAGATCGACATTGACAGCATACCGCTGGATGATGAAAAAACATACGAGTTATACCAGCGGGGCGATACTATCGGAACCTTTCAGTTCGAAAGCCCTGGTATGCAGAAGTACCTAAAAGAGCTGAAGCCGGATCAATTTGCAGATCTGATTGCCATGAACGCCTTATATCGACCTGGGCCGATGGCGTATATACCCCAGTATGTTGATCGGAAGCATGGCCGCGAACAGGTGTCGTATGACTTGCCTGAGATGGCAGAATACCTCGAAGAAACCTACGGTATCACGGTGTACCAGGAACAGGTGATGTTGCTGGCACAAAAGCTCGCGGGCTTCAGTAAAGGTGATGCAGACGTACTCCGCAAAGCGATGGGCAAAAAGGACCGGAAGACTCTCGATAAGATGAAGGGCAAATTCATCGGTGGAGCTACAGCCAAAGGGCACATGAAAGATAAGCTCGAGAAGATCTGGACGGATTGGGAAGCGTTCGCACAATATGCATTCAACAAATCGCACTCCACCTGCTATGCGTTCGTAGCTTATCAAACAGCTTACCTGAAAGCCCATTATCCAGCCGAGTACATGTCGGCAGTGCTAAACAACGCCAGCAACATTGAAAAGCTCACCTTCTTTATGGAGGAGTCGCGGAAGATGGGAATAAAAGTGCTTGGGCCAGATATAAACGAATCGCTCAAAGGATTTGCTGTAAATAAAGTTGGAGATATCCGCTTCGGTTTGGGTGGGCTAAAAGGAGTAGGCGAAGCTGCTATTGAAAGCATTATTGATGAACGCAGCAGCAACGGCAACTATAAAGACATTTACGATTTTATCAAAAGAATCAATCAGCGCACCGTCAATAAAAAGACAATTGAAAACCTCATTTATGCCGGCGCATTTGACTTCTATACAAAAATTCACCGCGCACAATACTTCTGTGTACCTGAAGGCGACACGGTGAATGGCCTTGACAGAATCATCAGGTATGGAAACATGGTTCAGGCAGAAGCCATGACGTCCACTAACACACTCTTTGGAGATCTTCCAGCAGTGCTAGAGATAAAACCACCACAGTTGGCTAGCTGTGCGCCCTGGCCACTAACCACGCAATTAGATCATGAAAAACAAGTAACGGGAATTTTCCTGAGTGGACATCCTCTTGATCACTACAAGTTTGAATACAAGCATTATGGTATTACACCGCTTTGCGACTTTAACGAAATAAAAGATGCAGGTACTACCGCTATACATACAAACAAAACTTATCGGCTACTTTGCCTTGTATCTGAAGCAAACCACAGAGTGTCGAGGCAAGGAAACAAATTCGGGGCTTTCGTAGTAGAGGACTATACCGGCAAAACAGAAATCATGTTGTGGGGCGACGACTACGTGCGATTCAACACGTATCTCCAACTGGGACAAGCCCTTCTTCTTTGCGGCATGTTCAAACAACGGTACAATAAAGCGGAATTTGAATTCAAAATCAGCAGTGTTGCGCTTGCAGAAAATGTTAAAAGAGCTTTAACTAAGCAAGTACAACTAGAGCTTGATCCAAGGAATCTTCAGCCCGAGATAATTGACTTTTTGGAATCAAACATGAGCCGCTTTCCTGGTAAGGCCTGCCTCAAGTTAATTGTGACAGAACCAAAAAACAATTGGAAGGTCAACCTTGTTACGTTGGATAATGGATTGGAAATGAACCATGACCTCATCAGTTTTTTGGAGCAAACTCCTGAAGTTGATGTAAACATTACCACAGCTTAGTACACCTGACATATAAAACCTGACAACAAAGCATAGTAAAAGTATTGGAGTTAAATTTGCACATAAGAATAATCGTTCGTTTAAAAATATACATTATGGCTAAAGCATTCACAGATTCAAACTTTCAACAGGAAGTACTCGTCTCAGAAAAACTCTCTGTTATAGACTTTTGGGCAGAATGGTGCGGACCTTGTCGCGCTATCGGACCTGTTATCGATGAATTATCGAAAGAATATGATGGTAAGGTGAATATCGGAAAAGTGAATGTTGATGAAAATCCGCAGATCAGCATGAATTATGGCATCACCAGTATTCCCGCAATATTATTTATTAAAGACGGTCAGGTGGTAGATAAGCTTGTAGGAGCCCAACCAAAGTCAAACTTTGTAAAGAAGATTGAAACGCATCTTTCTTAATTATGTCGAACCAGGATAAAACCCCGCGCCGCGGGGTTTTTTATTGCAGGTATATATGCTTGTAATTATATTGCTGTATCAATGTCAATCGCTGCATGAATCCAGCTTTAGAAAATCTGACTCGCGGTGCCATAGGAATGCTCTTTTTAATAGTTGTTTGCTTCGCATTAAGTAACAACCGGCGTGGCATAGATTGGAAGCTGGTGATTATTGGTCTGGTAGTACAGATCTGTTTTGCATTAGGTGTGCTTCGGATAAATTTCATTAAGATCATTTTTGGGTGGTTTTCAGAAAAGTTTGTGGAAATCATTAACATAGGTCACAAAGGCACTGAATTCATTTTCGGAAATCTTGCCGATCCTTCTCAGAGCTGGGCTTATGTGTTTGCCATCCAGGTGCTACCAAATATTATTTTCTTTGCTGCCCTTTCTGCAATGCTTTATTACCTGGGTGTGTTGCAAAAAGTGGTGTATGTTTTTGCCTGGATGCTAAAAAAGCTCGGAATATCAGGTCCGGAAAGTGTTTCTACAGCAGCTAACATTTTTCTTGGGCAGACAGAAGCTCCACTGATGATTCGGCCTTTTTTAGAGAAAATGACCCGATCTGAAATGCTGTGTATTATGGTAGGTGGTATGGCAAATACTGCAGGAAGTGTGCTCGCCGCGTATGTTGGCTTTCTCGGAGGTAGTGATCCCGTGCAGCAGAAATACTTTGCTTTACACATGCTGAGCCAGTCCATTATGAGTGCTCCAGCTGCAATAGTGGTTTCCAAAATTCTATTTCCGCAATCAGAAAACGTGATGAGAGAATTGAAAGTTCCTAAAGAAAAGCTGGGCGACAATTTTCTGGATGCTATTTCGCTTGGCACCACCGACGGCTTAAAGTTGGCGGTAAACGTAGGCGCCATGCTTATTGTGTTTACAGCGTTGATGTATCTCGCAAACTGGATCCTCGGTTCAATTGGATTCTGGCTGGGCTTGAACGATAATATTGCTGCTGGCACTGCCGGAAGGTATACTTCCTTGTCATTGCAAATGATCCTGGGCTATGTCTTTGCACCAGTCGCGTGGCTGATTGGTGTAAACAATAAAGAGATGGTTGCAGTAGGGCAGCTTTTAGGAGAAAAGACCACGTTAAATGAATTTGTGGCTTACATCTCTTTTGGCGACATGAAAAACAAAGGAATCATCAGTACTCCAAAATCAATACTAATCACCACCTACGCATTGTGCGGATTTGCCAATTTTGCGTCAATTGGCATTCAGATCGGGGGTATCAGCCAACTAGCACCAAACCAGCGCAGGAACTTAACAGAGCTTGGGTTGAAAGCTCTTGTTGGAGGCACAATAGCCTGCCTGATGTGCGGCTGCATCGCCGGTGCCTTGTTCCAATAAAAGCGGCTCCAGATTTGTCTTTAAATTTAAGCAGTCGTGAAAAAATCTTTCTTCGTCACAAGTTTTTTATTTCTTTTTGTTTGCCTGGCAGAAGCTCAACTCAGTGGGCGGTCAACGGTAAGGAAACAAAGATGTGGAACAGCAATTTATTACAACCGGCTAATTGATTACGATACTGAGTTTAAACGACGCTTTGAAGCGAACCAGAAACATAATGCTGAAACCGTCTTACAAAACCTTCAAGGTAACACCAGAGCCGATGATACAATACCCGTTGTGGTTCATGTGATTGGCACCACAACCATGCAATCACTTGTTTCTGATGAAGTGATACATTCGCAAATAGATGTTCTGAACGAAGACTATCAGGGGCGCAATGCAGATTCCGTTCGAATTCCACCAGCCTTTAAGCCGTTGTTTGGCAAAAGCCGCTTAACCTTCAAATTAGCTGGCACCTCACCCCTCGGCGAACCTACGAACGGAATAGTTAGAGTCATTAGCAACAAGACGTTTGACTACAATGATTTTGACAGCGCAAAGCAATCGTCTGCCGATGGCAGTGATGCATGGCAACCATTGCAGTATCTCAACATCTGGGTAGTGGACTTTGCTGACTCAGAAATACTGGGTGTATCCGTGTTTCCTGGTGATCCACGCCCGTTTAACTATCATGGTTTTACATGTGATTACCGGGCTTTTGGGAGAGGAGCTCCTCACCTCTTTACAGAGTTCAATAAAGGCAGAACTACCACCCATGAAATCGGGCATTTTTTCAATTTAATTCATATCTGGGGAGATGATGACGGCGCGTGTTTCGGATCTGATTTTCTTGACAACCCCGACATCGACGACACTCCCAACCAGGCAAATGCCACAAAAGGAAATCCTGATCCGTTCGGTGTTGGAATAATTGTCACTGATATCTGCACTCCTGAGGCACCCGGCATTATGTATCAAAACTACATGGACTTTACCGACGATGCTTCAATGGTGATGTTTACACAGGGGCAGCAACAACTGATTGAGCAGACTTTAAATAACGCACCGGATCGCTCACCACTGTTCACCTCTACAGCCTATTTGTCCGCTCCTCTTGTTGAAAATGATGCCAGCATCAGGGAGATTGTTTCACCACGCAATGGTGCTTGTACTAGAAGTGTTACCCCTTCCGTTTTGCTTAGGAACAGCGGAGCAGATACATTGAGATCTGCAGTCATTACGCTGATGTTGAATCAACAAACATCCGCCACCTTCAATTGGATAGGTAAGTTGCCGCCTTACCAACAAACAGAAATAAACTTGCCGGGAGTGGAGGCAATTGAGGGAGCCAACAGTTTAGTGATTTACAGCTCCCGCCCCAACGGAAAAAGCGACGAAAGATTGGCCAATGATACATCATCTATAATTTTTCACATTGCTGAAACCTTGGTGCTCAATAGCAGGTTCGAAGAAGATTTCGGCGGAACTGAGTTCCGCCGCAGCAATGGCGAGTTAATAACCCGGATAGTGATTTTACATGGGAACGAAACCCAACCGTGGGAAAGAAAAGCGCAGGTTCTGCCTGGTTCAATGACTACAACAACACAGCATTAAATACCATTGACGATCTCATTACCCCCAACTTCACTTACCAGGATGTTGACTCAATTTATCTGTCCTTTAATCTTGCTGCTGCTGTATATTCAAATTCGCAAAACATGCAGTCAGGTATCGACACGCTGACGGTCCTGCTGAGCAAAGATTGCGGCGCTAGCTTTGAGGTGGTTTATAAAAAATGGGGCGCTGCTTTGCAGACGTTGAATGCAACGGGTGAACCTTTCACCGAAGAATTTTTTCCAACAGCCTTTCAATGGCGACGTGACTCAATTAATCTGGGTACGGTGCTTGGCAGATCGCAGGAGCAGTTCCAAATCTATTTTAGGATCAACAGTAATTCGGAAAACAACATCTTTATTGACGATATAGCAATCAGAACCGAAGTTGTTCCAAAGAAGCTGAAGGAAAAAGGTTACCTCGTTTACCCGACTGTAGCGCAGGCTACTGTCTACATCAGGCATTACGAACAACCGTTATCGCTTCGTTCCATAAGTATCTTTAGTGCCATTGGTAAAATGGTATGGCAACACCAATTCACTAACAATGCACAGAAAATTATTGACGTAAATTTGCAGAGTTTATCCCCCGGCATATACTTTATCCGAATGGTGTATGCCGATGGAAGCAGCATTACGGAACGAATTGTAAAATACTGATGGAGATAGAAGCTTTAGAGCTACTTATAAAAAAACAGAAAACAGAGCTACAAGAAATAGGGAGTAAAATCATACAAGGCAAGCGACTTGATGAAGGGGAAGCTTTAGTACTATTCGAAATGGGATCATTACCCTTAGCTGGAGCCCTGGCCAACTTTGTACGATATAAACTGCATGGTGATAAAACATATTTCAACCGAAATTTTCATTTAGAGCCTACAAACATTTGTGTGTTTTCTTGCCAGTTTTGTTCCTACTCACGCCTTTATGCAAACCGCGATGAAGGCTGGGAATTAAGCATAGCTCAAATGCTTGATATTGTAAAGAAGTACGACGGCAAACCCGAAACGGAAGTGCATATAGTTGGGGGCGTGCATCCGAAAATGAATTTGCATTTCTTTGCCGATCTCTTGCGCCAAATCAAACAACATCGTCCTGACCTGCACATCAAAGCCTTTACGGCAGTTGAACTTGACTACATGTTTCGAAAGGCCAAAGTCTCTGTGGAACAAGGCGTGGAGCTGTTAAAAGAAGCGGGACTTGATTCAATTCCAGGCGGTGGAGCAGAAATTTTTGCTGAGGAAATAAGACAACAAATCTGTGCAGACAAAGTAAACGCCAATGGCTGGCTCCATATTCATGAAACAGTGCACAAGGCCGGCTTACACAGCAATGCCACCATGCTATATGGACACATAGAAACCTATCACCATCGTATTGATCACATGCGGCGGCTTCGCGAACTGCAGGACAGAACTACCGGCTTCAATACATTCATCCCTCTCAAATTCCGGAACAAGGATAATGATATGAGCCATGTGGCGGAAATAAGCCTTATTGAGGATCTTAAAATGTATGCTGTAGCTCGCCTCTACTTAGATAATTTTCCACATATCAAAGCATATTGGCCCATGCTGGGTCGAAAGAATGCTCAACTGTCGCTTGCCTTCGGCGTAGATGATATTGATGGAACCATTGACGACACTACAAAGATTTACTCCATGGCAGGAGCAGAGGAGCAGAACCCCGCTATGACCACTGAGGAAATCGTCGGTTTAATTCAACAGGTAAATCGAAGGCCAGTTGAGCGGGACACCCTGTACAATATTGTTCAGGAATATTGACGGAAGAAACATGTTCTTAGGCGCATCTTATCTCCGGCTAACTACCCAAAACTTCAGTGACAGAGTTTCTTCATATCTGCACGAAACTGGCACCATTTTACCATTGGTAAACAGCAGAAATGTCAACGTTCTGATAAGAATAATCGGACATAGTAGCAGTAAGCCAAAGTCAAAAAGTTTACCATGCCAGGAAATATCTACAGTAAAATAGACTCGGTTTGGGAGCAGATGCGGGTTGAAGAAGATTTTACATCCATATCCATAATTGATCTGTTTACCTACATTATTTTTCTCAAACACCTTGATGAAAGGCAAAGCCTGGAAGAACGTAAAGCAACCCTGCTAAAACAACGGCTTCAAAACTCATTATATCCATCCGATTTACAGGAGCTACGCTGGAAAAACATCGTCGCTGCTGAACCTTCCAAACTTCATGAATTATTTTCTGGACCGGTCCACACTTTAGTTGAGCAGCACAGAGGTAACGAATCCGCAAACATTTTCATCAAAACTGCCGAACTGAATGTTCCATCTGCCGGAATTTTATCGAATTCAGTAAAGCTGGTCGATCAGTTGGACCTAAGCTTGCCCAACGGTGAAGAGGACTTTTATGCCTACCTGGTTACAAAAGCGAGGTATGAGGAAAAGGCGAAGCAGCAGATTATACCGCAACATATTGCGGCCACTGTAGCCGAATTAGCGGAACCTAAAACAACGGATGTTGTCTATGACCCATGTGCCGGAAGATGCGAGCTTTTGCTCGCCTGCGCCGACTATGTTAATCATGCAAATACTGGCGGCCAACTGGTAGCGCCAGAAAATCTTATCGGAGTTGAAGACAATCCCTCACTTGCACGACTTGGTAATGTTTCTTTGTCTTTGAAATCAGGTGCCAGGGTGGAATTGCAGCAACAAAATATATTAAGTAACTCAGATCTC
>DASQNW010000434.1:0-6774 GCA_035644775.1 Chitinophagaceae bacterium
TCGGTAATTCGCTGGGTCTGCAGCCAAAACGCACTCCGTTATGCGTGATGCAAGTGTTGGATCAGTGGAGCCATTATGGTGTAGACGGATTTTTTAAGGGAGAGCAGCCTTGGATGTTGTATCACAACCAATTGGTTCAGCCGCTTTCTAAAATTGCCGGTGCACATCCCACAGAAATGGTAGTAATGAACCAGCTTACTGTCAATCTACACCTGATGCTGGTTAGCTTCTATCAACCAAATGAAACGCGAACGAAGATTCTTTGCGAATCGAAAGCATTTCCAAGTGATCAATACATGCTGGAAACGCATATACGTCAGCGTGGTCTAAACCCTGACGAAGTGTTGATACAGATTGCTGCACCAGAAGGAGAACATTTGATAAGAGAAGCAGATATACTTGATGCTATAGATCGCAACAAAGAAGAACTGGCGCTGGTTTTTATAGGCGGTGTCAATTACTACACCGGGCAGGTTTTTGACCTGAGATCAATCACTGAAGCGGCACACAAAGCTGGTGCAAAAGCGGGTTTTGACCTTGCGCATGCGATCGGAAACGTGAGCTTGCACCTGCATGAATGGAACGTAGATTTTGCCTGCTGGTGCAGCTACAAATATCTGAATTCAGGCCCGGGGGCCGTAGCAGGAGCATTTGTGCATGAACGTTATCATTCAAATGCCAGTCTGCCGCGGTTTGCAGGATGGTGGGGCTATAAAACGGAAAAACGATTTTTGATGCAGCCCGGCTTTGAGCCGATAAATTCTGCAGAAGGATGGCAGCTGAGTACACCTTCGCCTGTGTTGTACGCGGCTCACCGCGCCGCCCTGGAGATTTTTGAAGAAGCAGGAATGAATAATCTATTGCAGAAGGGGCAGCAACTAAGCAATTACTTACTCTATCTTATAGAAGACATCAATAGAAACTTAGGGTACAAGTCAATTAGCAGCCTAACGCCAACCGACGAAAGTAGAAAAGGATGTCAGGTTTCCCTCCTTATGGTAGACAATGGTCCCAAGGTTTTTCAGTACCTGCTTGATAATGGTGTATACGCAGACTGGCGCGAACCTAACGTGATCCGTGTAGCGCCTGTTCCACTTTACAATACCTTCGAAGAAGTGTGGCAGCTTGCCAGAATATTGTTGGAAACATGTGCCACATCATCTGATTCTTTTTCGTTCCGCTAATTCCTGCTTACTTTGATTCATGACGCGACAGGAACTTACTGCACAAATTTTTAAAAAGAGAAATTACCTATGTATCGGGCTCGATACAGATGCCACAAGGATTCCGCAGCATTTATTGTCTCAGTCTGATCCCGTGTTTGAGTTTAATCGCAGGATTATTGATGCAACGCTTGACTTCTGTGTAAGCTATAAAATAAACACTGCTTTCTACGAAGCCATGGGCCTGCGAGGCTGGGAAGCAATGGCGAAAACCATTGAGTACATCCCATCAACTCATTTCAAGATTGCAGATGCGAAAAGAGGAGATATCGGCAATACTTCGGCTCAATATGCAAAAGCTTTTTTTGAACAACTGAACTTTGACGCCATCACTGTCGCACCGTATATGGGAGAAGACAGTGTGAAGCCTTTTCTAGAGTATCAGGGAAGATGGACCATTCTCCTGGGCCTGACTTCTAATTCTGGCGCCAGCGATTTTGAGCTACAGCGTGCAGGTGATCAGTACCTGTACGAGAAAGTGATACAAACGGCAGCAGCCTGGGGAACGGAAGAGAACCTTATGTTTGTTGTTGGTGCTACTCAGGCCAATGAATTTACCCGCATACGGGAACTTGCTCCTAATCATTTTTACCTGGTGCCTGGTGTGGGTGTACAGGGCGGTAGTTTGCAAGAAATCTCCAAAAAAGCTCTTATACCAGACTGTGGCTTGCTAGTGAATGTGAGCCGCGCCATTATCTACGCTTCCAAAACAGAAGATTTTGCCGATGAAGCTTCATTAGTTGCACAGCAGTACTCATCCGCGATGTCGGTTTACCTTGGTTGAGATGCTAAGCATTCTTTAACAAGATGTGGTACAATAATGACAGTAAGAGTAAGTTATTGTAGTACTAATGATCACAGTCAGAAATATGATCTTGTTATTGGTTGTCCTCTTTTCTTTTGCGTGTACCAAAAGCAATCTTGCTGATGAAGGGGTGATCAATACTGACAATGGTTCTGCAGCAGCATCTTCTGTTAACAAAACCCTGATGTTGCAGCTGGTGAACGACATTCGTAAAAAAGGCTGCCAGTGTGGGGACACCTATTACTCTCCAGCCCCTGCAGTAACCTGGAACAGCTTGCTTGAACAGGCTGCAGCTAAACATAGCAGTGATATGTATGCTAATAAGTACTTTAGCCATACGGGTCTGAACGGCTCCAATGGCGGCACTCGCATACAGCAGGCAGGCTACAACTGGATGAGCTATGGAGAAAACATTGCCATGGGCTTCCAGTCGGAGCGTGAAGTAGTGGAAAGCTGGTTAGAAAGCGCCGGACACTGCAGAAACATCATGAACAAGAACTTCAAGGAAATGGGTGTAGCCAAAACCGGCGCCTATTGGGTACAGGAGTTCGGCTCGAGATAGCATACATTTAGGTCGATTTTCAAGGATAGATGGAGGCTGCTTTTCAGCGGCCTCTTTTCTTATTTCCCCTACCTTTTTCCGTTTACATTTGTTGGTTGATGTAGCAATTACTCCTATAACGGCTTTCGCTTACCGGTAGAGGAATATTTGCTGCGAAGGAATTTGTTGATAGAAGTTTCAGCAGATGAATGGAGCGTCGCAACCAAAGTTTCATAGAAATTCAAAAGCTCACTTAAGAAAATATATGGCAACCGATAATTTTCAATCTCCTGATTATTTTTTAGTAGATGATCTACTGAGCGAAGAACAGAAATTAATCAGGGAGATGGTGCGTAGTTATGTGAAAAAGGAAATCTCTCCAATTATCGAGGATTATGCCCAGCGTGCAGAGTTTCCGCAGCATATAGTGCAGCAGTTGGGAGCACTCGGTTGCTATGGCCCAACTATACCTGAAGAATATGGCGGCGGAGGGCTCGACTACATTAGTTATGGGCTGATGATGCAGGAATTGGAACGAGGCGACAGTGGGGTGAGGTCGACCGCGTCAGTACAAGGTTCGCTTGTGATGTTTCCCATTTTCGCATATGGAAGTGAAGAACAGAAACGCCGGTGTCTGCCGAAGCTGGCAAATGGAGAATGGTTGGGATGCTTTGGTTTGACAGAGCCAGATTTTGGAAGTAACCCTGCAGGTATGATCACCAACATTAAAGATGCTGGAGATGATGTGATACTGAACGGCAGCAAGCTTTGGATATCTAACGCACCCTACGCACAGCTGGCTGTAGTTTGGGCGAAAGATGAAGGCGGGGAAGTCAGGGGTTTGATTGTCGAAAGAGGAATGGAAGGATTTTCTACGCCTACTACGCATGGCAAGTGGAGCTTGCGAGCCTCAGCAACCGGAGAATTGGTGTTTGACAATGTAAGAGTGCCTAAGAAAAACATTTTGCCAGGAGTAAAAGGAATGAAAGGGCCGCTCAGCTGCTTATCTAAAGCACGATATGGAATTGCCTGGGGTGCTGTAGGTGCAGCGATGGATTGTTACGATACTGCTTTACGATACAGTAAAGAGCGGCAACAGTTTGATAAACCGATAGGCGCCTTTCAGTTGCAGCAAAAAAAGCTAGCTGAAATGATTACAGAAATTACGAAAGCACAATTACTGAACTGGCGATTAGGTACACTCATGAACGAAGGCAGAGCAACGCCGCAGCAGGTGTCGATGGCAAAGAGAAACAATTGCGAGATTGCCACGAACATTGCACGGGAGGCACGACAAATGCTTGGCGGCATGGGCATCACCGGAGAATACAGCATCATGCGTCATATGATGAACCTTGAGAGCGTCATTACTTACGAGGGTACACATGACATTCACCTGCTGATTACCGGTATGGATGTAACGGGGTTCAATGCGTTTAAATAGATGTGCAAATGTGAGAATGTGCGGATGTGCCGATGTGGTGTAGATAGTTAGATTTGTAGATGGAGCGGACGTGTATGCATGCGGATGGTTAGAAGTGGATTTCAGAGCTGTTGGTATGGAGATCTGAGCATATGTAAAGCTTAGACTAATTATGCAGAATGACAATTTAATAGTCCAACTTAGCTTTCAGTTTGCTCTTGAAATTATTTCTTTCACCGAGATATTAGAAGAGCGGAGAAGATTTAATCTGGCAAATCAGCTATTTAGATGCGGAACTTCCATCGGCGCGAACGTGCGGGAAGCGCAAGGTTCTGAAAGCAGACCTGATTTCATTCACAAAATGAAGTTAGCCTACAAAGAAGCCGAAGAAGCACGATACTGGCTTGAGCTGTGTGTGCAATCAGAAAACTACCCAAGTCCAACAAAGCTGCTGGAAGACATAATGGTTATACTTAAAGTTTTAGGAAAGATCATCAGTACATCAAAAGCATGAAATCTACATTTGCTAATTTGTTCCAAACGCTTGCTTATCTGAACATAAGAATATTTGCACATCCGCACATCGGCGCATCTTCCAATCTGCACATTTGCACATCTCCCAATCCGCACATTTGCACACCTCCCAATCTGCACATTTGCACATCTCCCAATCTGCACATTTGCACATAATGAAAATATTCTTACTCGGTTTTATGGGATGCGGAAAAAGCCACTGGGGCAGGATGATCAGCAAGAAAATAGGTATGCCATTTTTTGATCTCGATGAGCAGATTATTGCTAGTGAGGGGAAAAGTATCAATGAAATATTTGAAGCAGAAGGCGAGGAGTTTTTTCGCTTGAAAGAAAAGGAAGTGCTTCACCTGATCACTGAAAGTCACGAGTCGTTTGTTATGGCTTGTGGCGGTGGCACACCGTGCTTCTACAACAACGTAGATTACATGAACCGCCAGGGAACCACCGTTTGGATAAACTGTTCTATAGATTGCCTTTTTAATAGATTATCAAAAGAGCGTGATGCTCGTCCGCTCATCCGGGAATTGGATGATGACCAGCTAAGGCGCTATATCACTAAAAAATTTGCCGATCGCAAAATATATTATCAGCAGGCAACTGTTGTATTGAATGCAGATGATATTGATTTAGATAAAGTGGTGAATGCTATCTTTCAGGAATAAAGTATACATGAATGCAGAAACTTCACTTGATTTTAGGAAGCATACTAGCCGGT
Source organism: Chitinophagaceae bacterium (assembly GCA_035644775.1). Lineage (GTDB taxonomy): Bacteria > Bacteroidota > Bacteroidia > Chitinophagales > Chitinophagaceae > Flavisolibacter. The sequence goes on from DASQNW010000434.1 coordinate 5,242, forward strand.
CTTGGTGTGGTGTTGGGAGCGTTTGGTGCTCATGGTCTGAAACAATTAGTACCTACTGAAACGGTTTCCAGTTACCAGACGGGTGTGCAGTACCAGATGTACCACGCCTTTGCTTTGATGATAGTTGGAATACTTTGCGATCGGTTGAACAATAATCTCCTTAATTGGGCTGGTCTTTTCTTTGTGCTTGGAATAGTTCTTTTTTCGGGCTCATTATATTTTTTGGCTTCGCTCAAAGCCATGAACAAAGTCGGTATTTCAGGTATAGGCTTAATCACTCCCATTGGCGGATTGATGTTTATTGTGGGGTGGATTCTCCTGCTGATCGCCATCATCAAGAAATAGGACGGTAAATTTGAGCAACTGAGCTTGGCAGCGGTGTTTCATATGCCGCTATCCTTATCTTTGTTTGTATGGCTAACAAGCTCAAAAAGCCTGCAATACCTAAGGCTGAAGAAAAACCACCCAAGAAAGAATCGAAAAAAGAAAACCCCGGTGTTGACAGGTTCAAAACAGATCGGGAAGAAAAGATTGACTTTAAGAAATTGGCGAGAGATGAACGTACCTGGAAAATCATCGGTACCACCTCGCTGCTCATTTCTATTTTCTTGTTCATTGCTTTTGTTTCTTATTTTTTTACCTGGAAAGAAGACCAGGACAAGGTATTTAATAACCCTTCTTTTCTTTTTGATAATGACATCAAGGTAAGCAACCTGCTAGGTAGACTGGGTGCTTCAGTATCACACTTTTTTATTCGCCAGGGCTTTGGTATAGCATCCCTGTTGTTTTGCACTTTCTTTTTTGTTGTAGGCATCAATTTGCTGCTAAACCGCAAAGTGTTTTCTATATGGCGAAACCTTCGCTATGTGACCGTAGGTTTACTGATCTGCTCTACATCTCTTGCCTTCCTCTTTGCAAATTCCAGTTTCCCTGTTGGGGGCGAGGTGGGCCGAATGATCAACACCTGGCTGGTAAACTTCCTGGGAGTTTTTGGAACGGCTGCTTTATTGTTGGTGCTGGCTGCAAGCTACCTAATCTGGCAATTCAATCCATCGTTCAACCTTCCTGAAACGCATGGCCGTAACAACGATGATGGCGAGGATGTGCTCACGCAGCCTGCTGTTGAAGAAGCCAACAGCATCATTGCGGAAAGAAAAGCTAATGCGCTTAAAACAGGTGCTGCTCCGCTAGCGGTGTTGCCTGGTGATGAAGATGATGAACCGGAGCTTGAGATCATCGAAAAGCCTGATGACGAACACGAACTCACAAGCAGTGAACCGTTGGTGGAGAGAGAAATCTCGGACGATCTGATGCATAACAATGAGTTGAGCATTATTCCCGAAGAAGATGAGGAGGAACTTGCTCCGAAATCTGCCTCATTGAAGCCAGCCAACGATCTGGAACTGGAGATTAAAACTGTAGTTGCTGGTGCACAAGAGCAGGGAGAAATCGAGAAGGGTTACAGCGATCTGCCTCATTATGAACCTACGCTCGATCTGCGCGATTACACATATCCGGGCCTTGACCTGCTGG
>DASQNW010000435.1:0-15791 GCA_035644775.1 Chitinophagaceae bacterium
GAAATCAAATGGTCTCGGCTAATGGTAGTATTTGAAGCCACTATTCCATTCAGGTTAATTTCCATCGCTAGTTGAATCACATCATCAATCTGAGATTGGGAAAGATCCGGAGCTATCTTCAAAAGCATAGGTTTAGCGTTGGTATAACCTTGATTCAATTGCTGAAGGTGTGTGAGAATTTTTCTTAATGAATCTTTCTCCTGAAGTTCTCTGAGGCCAGGGGTGTTGGGAGAGCTAACATTCACTACAAAAAAATCAACATAGGGGTGCAGGGCCACAAAACACGTCTCGTAATCCTTCCATGCATCCTCGTTGGGGGTAGCTTTATTCTTGCCGATATTGCCGCCTATCATAACAGGAATCCTCGATTGGGCAATGTTTTTTCCACGCCAGTTTTTTAGGCGTTCTGCAATGCGCTCCACTCCATCGTTGTTAAAGCCCATACGATTAATCAGTGCCTGGTCTTTTGGCAAACGGAACAACCGAGGCTTCTCATTTCCCGCCTGAGGCATTGGTGTAACGGTTCCTATTTCTACAAATGAAAAACCGAGCACCTCCAGTTCTCGCAAGTAGCGAGCATTTTTGTCGAACCCAGCTGCTAATCCAACTGGATTTTTAAAACGCAGGCCAAAGGCCTCACTAGCAAGATCATCGTTTGAAATTGCAAAGAGTTTTGCGATCGCTCTTCGAATAATTGAAACGGAGCAAAGCGCCCTGAGGCTGTTCATTGAAAGATAATGTGCTGTTTCAGCGGGGAGGAGAAACAGCATAGAGCGAAGCAGCTGATACATGAGCCGCAAAGTTATACGGTGCACTTCTGTATCGCGTGATCGTTAAAAGAATTATTCTACCCTGCTGATATTTCCAGAGCCTGCGATGTTTTGCTTTACACCAGGATTTCCTTTGTAACGAACATCTCCTGCGCCGGCAATGTCAATATCAAGTGATTTGCTTGCATACACTTCTACGTCTCCGCTGCCTGCGATATCTACTTCAGTGTTTTCGCTGAGCAGCCGGAAAGCACGGATTTCTCCACTACCGCTTACCTGCGCGAAGAAATCGCGAGTAGTTCCGTGAAGAGTTACCGCTCCACTACCTGCTATTTCCGTTTTTATTCGGGGAGCGTCTACTTCAAGAGAAATATTACCACTTCCGCTTACTTCTGTATAAAGTTCATTGCTGATTATTTTCCCTTCCGAGCGTATATCGCCGCTGCCGGCTACTTTCAAAGACGAGAAAGCCGGCGCCGTAGCATAGATGCGAATTGGCTTTTTCGAACGGAGATTATAACCGTCTTTTGTATGCACTTCAACTACATCGCCGTTGTTTCGCGTCTCAATATATTCAAGAAGGTTTTGGTCACCTTCGATCTTTATTGTATGCGAAGGTCCGTTGTTCACGATGATCTCCATGTGGCCCATCCCACTGACACCTGCAAAATCTCCCACTTCTCTTTCCTGCATTGCACTTACCCCATTGCCTTCAATTCTTTTACTGCTGATATTATTGCAGGCTATTCCTGCGCACATCAGGAGAACCATGTAAAGCTTTTTCATTTTTGAATAGGTTTTAGCCGGGATCTAAATTAAACATCAACATTCAAACTACGTTCGAATCACAACGAACGGGCGAGTGTATCGTGTCTTCACAGTAGTGGCGGGCGAAAGGGCATTGGCTGTATTTAAGTACCTTCGCCGGGCATATGACAGATAAGATTCTGATTCTTGATTTTGGTTCTCAATATACTCAATTAATTGCCCGAGCTGTCAGAGAGGCCAACGTATACTGCGAGATACATCCATTTTCTAAAGAGATCATTTACGACGAAACAGTCAAAGGGATTATCCTTTCAGGTTCTCCATTTTCTGTAAATGATAAGAATGCACCTGAAATAGACGTCCAACGTATAGCCAACTATGCACCAGTTCTGGGGGTTTGCTACGGAGCACAACTTGCTGCCAAACAATTCGGCGGTAAAGTGGAGAAAAGTAATAAGCGTGAATACGGTCGTGCAGTATTGCATATTCAGCAAGAAGAAGAGCTGTTGAAAAACCTCACTCCGGCTTCTCAGGTGTGGATGAGTCATGGAGATTCCATATTGCAGTTGCCTGAGCATTTTAAGCTACTCGCTACAACGGACAGCATACCAGTGGCTGCCTTCAAAAGTGACAACGGTTCTCTAAAACCCTTGTATGGATTGCAATTTCATCCTGAAGTGTACCATTCAATTGAAGGGAAAAAGGTTATTCAAAATTTCCTGGTAAACATTTGTGGATGTAAGCAAGATTGGACGCCGGCGCATTTTGTAACGGAAACAGTTGAAAAGCTAAAACAGCAAATAGGTGATCGAAAGGTGATCATGGCATTGAGTGGTGGAGTAGACTCCACGGTGGCTGCCACGCTCATTCACAGGGCGATTGGCAAAAACCTGCACGGAATCTTCGTTGATAACGGGGTGTTGCGAAAAGACGAATTTGAACGGGTGCTCGAAACCTACCGCGAACTTGATTTGAATGTAAAAGGCATTAATGCCAGAAATATTTTTTATAAAAAGCTGAAAGGAAAAACAGATCCGGAAGCAAAGCGAAAGGCAATAGGCAAAACGTTCATTGATATTTTTCAGGAGCATGCAGAAAAGATTGCGGACGTATCACTGCTGGGCCAGGGAACCATTTACCCCGATGTTATAGAAAGTGTTTCAGTACATGGTCCTTCTGTAACTATAAAATCACACCACAATGTAGGTGGCCTACCGAAAAAGATGCATCTGAAATTAGTGGAACCTTTACGCTTCTTGTTCAAAGACGAAGTGCGGAAGGTAGGTAAAGAGCTGGGAATTCCCACCGATCTATTAAGCAGGCATCCATTTCCGGGACCAGGCCTTGCCATCCGAATATTAGGTGAGGTAACAGAGGAAAAGGTACGATTGTTGCAGTTGGCGGACGACATTTATGTTAAAGCACTAAAGGATCACCATTTATATGCAACTGTATGGCAGGCTGGCGCAATCTTATTGCCGGTCCGGAGCGTAGGCGTAATGGGAGATGAAAGAACGTATGAGTTTACAGTTGCCTTACGTGCTGTTACCAGTGTTGATGGAATGACGGCCGATTGGGCACATTTGCCTTATGATTTCTTAGCAAAAGTCTCGAACGAAATCATCAATTCTGTTCGCGGAATAAATCGGGTAGTCTACGATATCAGCAGCAAACCACCTGCAACTATCGAATGGGAATGATATAAGTTCAAGGTATTTTCTATGAAACGAATCTTCTTCTTGCTTCTGTCGACGATGTGCCTGTGCAGTTCATTTGCGCAAATGAGCCCTCTTCGTCAAAAGATAGCCATATTTGCACCTCTATACCTGGATTCTGCTTTTGAAGGCAGCACATATAAGTTTGGTAAGAACTTTCCGAAGCTGCTAAACCCAGGCCTGGAATTCTACCAGGGAGCACAGATGGCGCTGGACTCATTGCAAAAAAAATCCGCCCCCCTTGAAGTATATATCTACGATTCACGATCGCTGAGAACTCCGCTGGTGCAGCGATTAAACAGTCCAGAGCTCAGGAACGTAGAAATGATTATTGCTCATGCAAATTCAACCGACGTAAAAATACTGGCAGAAGAAGCGAGAAAAAGAAAGATTCCGTTCATCTCTGCTACTTTTCCTAACGATGCGGGTGTTACTAACAATCCATACTTGGTTATCCTGAATACAACACTTCGTTCACATTGCGAAGGCATATACAACTACATCCAAAAATACCACAGCCGCGACAACATCATTTTATTCAGAAAAAACGGTGCGCAGGAGAATCAAATTCAGGACTATCTCACCGAAGCTGGTGCTTCCACTACTTCGCCGTTTAAGATTAATGTAGTAGATCTTAGCAAAGGAATGGACGTAGCTATGATAACCTCTAAGCTTGATAGCACTAGAAGAAACATATGTATAGCCGGGAGCCTTAACGAAGGCTTCGGGTTAAGTTTAGCCCAGGCGATAAATACGGTAAGTGAAATTTACCCTGCAACAGTAATGGGGATGCCCACCTGGGAGGGCATTAAACAGTTTTCCGGAAATGAATTTAAGAACCTCGAGATTGTGTATAGTACTCCCTTTGGAGCTTCACGAACAACGGGTTTGGGCTCGAAGATTGCCAGCCAATTTGAAGAAAGCATTAACAGCCGGCCTACAGATATGTTCTTCCGCGGTTACGAAACGGTGTTAAGATTTGCATTGCTCTTGCTTGACACAAAAAAGGATGTGGTCTCTAACCTTACCCGCAAGGGCAACTACATATTTACTCCTTTTGACATTCAGCCGGTGTTCCTGGACAAGAATACCATGACGCTTGACTATTTCGAAAACAAGTACCTCTATTTTATTAAATACAATAATGGCAGCCGGTCGTTGGTGAAATATTGATGTTCCTGGTCACTTCTCTTGTCCTCATCTTCACGTTTATTTCAGCTTAGCACAAGATTTGAACAATAAATCATTGCTCATCTGAACAAGCATGCTCATAGAATTCACAGACTGCGGATTGTATTGCCGTGCAGGCGATTTTTACATAGACCCCTGGAAAGCTGTGGACAGAGCTGTCATCACACATGCGCATAGCGATCACGCAAGATGGGGCAGCAAGTACTATCTATCACACCACTATACAAAGCCGCTTCTTCAACTGCGTCTTGGTCCTAACCGCTATCAAAGCATCGGTTGGAACGAGTCAATCTATATACAGGGAGTGCGCCTTAGCCTACACCCTGCCGGCCACATCATTGGTTCCTCGCAGGTACGGGTGGAGCATAATGGAGAAATTTGGGTAATCAGTGGCGATTACAAGACAGAAGATGATGGTTTAAGCGGCTTGTTTGAACCAGTGAAGTGCCACTCGTTTGTTACTGAATCAACCTTCGGCTTGCCCATTTACAAATGGAAGCCGCAAGCTGCTATTTATGGAGATATTCAGCAGTGGGTTACTAAAAACCAGGCAGCCGGAAAAACTTCTGTGCTAATTGCTTATAGCCTTGGTAAAGCGCAGCGTTTGTTGTCGTGCATTGCTAATGTCACTGATAAAATACTTATGCACGGAGCGGTTCACAACGTTCATATGTCTTTAGTTAATGCCGGCTGGAAGTTGCCAGAAGCTCAGCGGGTAGTGCCAGAGACTCCTAAGGAAATGTTGAAAGGAAACGTAGTGATTGCACCTTCAGGAGCGGAGGCTTCTCCCTGGTTAAAAAAATTTTCGCCTTATGAAATCGGGATATGCAGTGGATGGATGCAGGTGCGAGGTAACGTACGAAGAAAAAATGCAGACGCAGGGTTTGTTTTGAGTGATCATGCTGACTGGGATGGTTTAGTGAGTACGGTGAAAGCAACTGAGGCCGAAAGAGTATTTGTTACTCACGGGTTCAAATCTGCATTCAGTAGGTTTCTTAATGAGGAAGGTATTGAAGCAGCAGAAATTCAAACAGAGTTTGTGGGCGAGGAAGAAGAGGAAAGCTCACAAGCAGATGATGTCAAAGATGAAACCATTCCACATGGAGAACCCGAATAAACCTGTTGCGAAGACAACTGCGCTGAAATTGTCTAACTGAAACATTACTTTAAGCCGGATTTACTTTTAACCATGGTATGAAATCATTCTCACAGTTAGCTTTAAGCATCGGTACCAGCACTAAAACAACCGATAAACTAAATGCACTGGTGGAATATTTTACATCCGCCGATGACAGAGACATTGTGTGGGTGATCGCTTTATTTAGTGGCCGCCGTCCGAAACGAGCAGTAAGTTCAGCGCAACTGGTTACCTGGTGCGTGGAGCTAACTGGCTCAAGTTTTTGGCTGTTTGATGAATGTTACAACGTAGTAGGTGATCTGGCAGAAACCATTGCGCTGCTGCTGCCGGAAGCAGAACAAGGAGTATTGCACGAAGCAAAACCGTTGCATTATTACATAGAGCGATTGAAGGCCATAGAGAAGGAAACTGAAGAAGTTAAGAAGAAATTTATTTTAGACTCCTGGCGGGAAATGAATCGTGCAGAGCAATTCGTTTTTAATAAGATCATCACAGGCGGCTTCCGCATCGGAGTGTCTCAAAGCTTAATGGTGAATGCGCTTGCAAGCGCTACACGACTCAGCCCCTCAGTGATAGCACACCGCATCAGTGGTAATTGGGATCCGTCTACAATCAGATTGCAAGAGTTGTTAAGTGAAGATGCCTCGTCAATAGATCATTCTAAACCTTATCCTTTTTTTCTTGCTTATGCCGTGGAAGAAGACGTAGCCACCTTGGGTGATCCTGCAGAGTGGCAGGCAGAATGGAAGTGGGACGGCATACGTGGAGAAATCATCAAACGAAACAACGAACTCTTTGTATGGAGCAGGGGCGAGGAACTTATGACGGAGAAGTTTCCTGAATATTTTACACTCCAAGATGCGCTCCCAAACGGGATAGCACTTGATGGAGAAATCATTCCTTCAATAGACAGAAAGCCGTTACCTTTTGCGCTTTTACAAACCCGTATTGGAAGAAAAAACGTCACTAAAAAACAACTTCAGGAAGCTCCCATTGCATTCTTTGCATACGATTTGCTCGAGTATGAAGGCGAAGACTGGCGCAGCAGAACTTTGCAGGAGCGGCGAACAAAGCTTGAAGAAGTGATTGGAACTGTGAATGTGTCAAACCTGATCATTTCTCCATTAGTACATTTTCAAACATGGGAAGAACTTGGCAGCATTCGGGCAACTTCGCGGGTGCTGGGTGCAGAAGGGCTCATGTTGAAAAGAAAAACTTCTGTTTACGAAGTTGGCAGAAAAAGAGGCAATTGGTGGAAATGGAAAATCGACCCCCTCACCATTGATGCAGTTATGGTATACGCCCAAAAAGGCGCAGGCAGAAGAAGTAATTTATACACGGCCTATACGTTTGCAGTAAGAGACGGAGACCAGTTGATTCCGTTCACAAGAGCGTATTCTGGTTTAAGTGACAAAGAGTTTGCACAGGTTGATGCTTTTGTTAAAAGAAACTCTTTAGAGAAGTTCGGACCTGTACGGACAGTGAAGCCGGAGCTGGTCTTCGAAATTGCTTTTGAAGGCATCGCCGCATCAAATCGTCACAAGTCTGGAGTGGCTTTACGATTTCCGAGAATGTTAAGGTGGAGAAAAGATAAGAAACCAGATGAAGTCAACACTTTGGACGACTTGAAAAAAATGCTTGAAATATACGGTAAATAGCACCTACTATTCCACAAGTGAAGTGGCAGCAGAGGCAGTAAGTTTGTTAAGAGAGTGAGTAACGTATGTGTAAAGGCTCTTTATTTTTTTTGACTCTTTGTCTGCCAGGGTAAACAACACCATCACGGTGACAAATAATACAACAACGATACCTTTTTCTACAACTGCTCTTCTCATATTGCTCTGCAAGATAATAGATAAAACAAACAAGTATCATTTTTTGTGCCGGAGAAAATCTTCATTCAATTCACCTATATAGCTCCTTAGCTGTTTGGCCCCTAAATGCTTTACAGCTGACGTAACGAAATGCGGCGGGAGTTCTTCCCAATGCTCCTGCATTTTGTCAAGAAAACTCTTCACATTAGCTGCCGTTTGCCGCTGTGTGCTTTTATCGGCTTTTGTAAACACCAATGCGAATGCAATCTTCCATTCGCCCAGAACATCAACAAAATCCAGATCAAGTGCTTGCGGCTCTAACCGGCTGTCAATAAGCAGAAAAAGAGACATCAGGTTTTCACGATTTCTAATGTACCCTTCTATCATTTTCTTCCAGCTTTTTCTTTGCGTTTGAGAAACTTTGGCAAAACCATACCCAGGTAGATCTACCAGATACCAGTGTTGCTGATTGCTTGAAACCAGGCTGAAATGATTGATTAATTGTGTTTTTCCAGGTGCTGCAGACACTTTGGCCAGTTCTTTTTTGTTACACAGCATGTTAATCAGCGAAGATTTGCCAACATTGCTTCGCCCCAGGAAAGCATATTCCGGTCTGTCTGGTGCAGGACACTTGTCAACGGATGGACTACTGATTAGGTAAGACGCAGAAATAATGTCCATAACCAACAAAAATAACATCAGTTAACGAACGCATTGAGCAAAACTGCCATTACTACCTTGATTAACTTTGCCGGTCTATGAATCAGTTTCCGCACGATAGCATTAAACCCTTTTCTGAAACAGGAGGAAAAAAGGAACAAGTGAGCAAAATGTTTGATGCCATTGCAATCAGGTACGACTTCATGAACCGCTTTTTGAGTGCAGGCATTGACCGAATCTGGCGTAGAAAAGCAATCGGCGAATTAGCTGAAGATGCGCCACAATATGTGCTGGATGTGGCCACCGGAACAGCGGATATGGCGATAAAGGCTGCCAAAATCATGAACCCGAAGAAGATAATAGGCATAGACATCTCTCCCAAAATGCTTGATGTCGGTAAAAAAAAGATTCAGTCAGAGCATCTTACAGATAAGATTGAGCTACTTGAAGGAGACAGCGAAACAATAAATTTCAACGCAAATACGTTTGATGGCGTAATGGTGGCTTTTGGTGTAAGAAACTTCGAACACCTGGATAAAGGCTTGCAAGAGATTCTGCGGGTGATGCGCCCCGGAGCGAAACTGGTGGTGTTGGAATTTAGCAGGCCGAAAGCGAGGTTAGTTCGAACGTTCTACCATTTTTATATGGAGCATATAGCACCTGGTATCGCCAGACTGTTTCGTCAAAACAAAAAAGCATATCAGTACCTAAATGCATCCGCTAAAGTGTTTCCGGACCGTCACCAGTTTATTGATGTTTTACGGCAGGTTGGATATTCCGACACCTATTTTAAACCACTAAGCTTCGGCATATGTTGTATTTACTGCGGACGAAAACCAAGCGATTAAGAAGACTCAGTTTTGCGTTCATTTTCCTGCTGGTGGGGCTTAGCGCTTTTTCTCAAAAGCAATTGTTCCAGGAAGAACATGATTATAAGCCATATTACTTTGGAATTACATTATCTACCAATCTCGCCCGGTTTCAAACACATCTTCATCCCTATTTCTTGCAACAGGACACTGTGCTTGTTGCCGAGCCGGTGAATTCCGGGGGCTTTGCTTTGGGATTGTCTGCCACAGCCCGCCTCACTAACCGATTTGAATTGCGTTTCAATCCGCAACTTGCCTTTATGGACCGGAGCATTCAATACAAAATGAATTATCCCGACGGCGAACTCGGCACCGATATTACCAAGAAGGTGGAGTCTGTGACAGTTACGTTTCCCTTACAGCTTAAATTCAACTCGGATCGCATCGGCAATTTTAGAGTATACATGTTGGGAGGGGGAAAAATGGATTTCGATCTGGCTTCGAACGCCCGTGCCCGCAAAGCAGAGGAGTTGGTGAAAATTCAGAAACTGGACTATGGTGTGGAAGCCGGCCTTGGATTTAATTTTTATTTTCAAAGCTTTATATTCTCGCCGGAGATTAAAATCAGCAATGGCTTGAACAATATTCACAGCCGTGATGAAATGCTTAAGTACTCAAATGTTTTGGATAGAATTCAGTCCAGGATGATTGTATTTTCTATTCACCTCGAAGGGTAAGGTGATACTTACTCAACGGGACCTCCTGCTTCTTTCCATGCGCTCCAACCACCCTGCATTGAAAGAACATTTTTATAGCCCATCTTGTGAAGATTATCTGCAGATAGAGCTGAACGAAATCCGCCGCCGCAATAAAGTATCAGCTCCGTTTCTTTGTCGGGAAACTTTCCTACTACATCTCGCTCCAACACGCCACGACCAATGTGCATAGCATCTTTAGCGTGGCCGGACAGCCACTCGTTGTCTTCTCTTACATCTATCAGCTTTGCGCCATTCTTCATGCGTTCAAATGTGTCTGCTACCGAAACTTCTTTCACCCGTGACTTTGCTTCATTCACTATCTGTAAGAATTCTTCAGAATGTTTCATATCGAAAAAGTTTAGCCAAAGGTAAATGCATTCTGGCACCTGATTTCTCAGCAAAGCCTTAGAAATCAAACTCCCGTCGGTGCATGTTCCAGCGCACTCCAGCCGAAATGATAAACTCGTTTTTTGCAGTTGAACCCTGCAGTGCAGCGGTGCGCTTTCTGAAGAGTGCATTGGTTTCTAAGAAAAGGTTCTGCCGCAGTTCATAGGAGAGTAGTAGAGAACCCAGAGCAGTTTTTGTTTGCCGGCCTGCACCGATCTCAAATCCATAGTCTTTTGTACGAAAAGGAGGGATGTTTGGAAGAAAGATATTGCTGCCATAGTTAGCCGCAGAAGTATCTCTTCCCTGCATGTAATAAATGCCCCTTGCCTGAACCAACCATTTAGCTGCCGGCTGGTAGCGAGCAATTGCAATCAGTTCTCTGAAATTTGCACCCAATGGATGCGCCAGTGGCTGATTGTAGTGCGTGTAGTTGGCAACAGAGTCGTCGTGCGAGTAGGTAAACGGTCGAACACGGTTCAACTCAAGTTGCAGATCCAGGTTACTGATGTTGAAGGCATCTATATACTTTCCTCCCATCTGCATTGCCCATTTGTTGCCCCACCAGCCCTGGTTGTCTCTTAATTCTTTGATTTGAAATTCGTCTATCAGCAACTGGCCGTAAAACTGAAATTTTTTTGACACGTTGGCTTTTGCATCAATCCCAATGACCGCGTTATCGAAGCTCCCATTTTGCTGCTCTATCGATCTGTAAAAGATCATGGGGTTGAGATAGCCGAAATCAAATTTGTCTTTTCTTCCAAAGACAATACCTTCAAAAAACCCGATGTTCAGCCACCTTGTCACGGCTGCATCAAGATGGTGCATCACCGCATACTTTTTAGCAAGCAGCCGATCTCCAGCCCGCGGCTCAGTAGCATGCAATTCCATAAACAGGTTCTGGTAGTTTAGTTTCCAGATCCGGGTATTCAGCTTTAGGAAAAGATTGCTGTTGCCGAAGTCGCTCAGAAATAAGCTACGATGCCCCGTCCCAATGAAGTTTCTGTCATAACCAAATGCTACATCAATATACTTGGTGACGTTAAAAGTAAAGTAACCTCTAGCATCAAAATAGTCATAGCTGGTGCCTGGGAAGTCTTTATAATAGCCGGCGCCAGGAACAGATCTTCTCTCGTTCACCCATTCTTTTACATAGGAAGGTGTTCGCTCCTGGTTTTCTGTAACATAGGCGGCAAAGCCGATTTTATCTGCAATTCTACCGCGGAGTGTTACACCTCTTGAATTTAGAAAAAGCGTTTCATCATTATCTTTCTCTCTACCAACGGAGAACTGGATCACTGGGTTAACAGCAAGAAAAAAGTCTTCCGTATTTACTTCATATAGATTAGCAGGTGTTTGATAGAAACGTTTTCCCCATGGTCTTTTGCTTGCATAATCTTGTCTACTTCCAGTTGCCCATTCAATGTTGCTAACCATGGCGCTGTACCAATTATAATGGTCTACTTTGGACAATTTTACAATAGAGTCCATGCGTGCAATTCGCGGTATAAACTGACGACGGCTGAAGGGTTTTGTTTTGGAAAAGTTGAGAACGGAATCAGTGCTACTCTTTATTTCCAGCCGCTCAATAAGTATGTTTTCTTTAGCACCTTGAAGCAGGTACGTGGTCTGCGATTGAGCAGCTAATGGTGCGAACAAAATGGCCAGTCTAAAGAGTGTTTGTTTATATTGCATGCAACTGACTTTACCGGAACAAAGTATGCAAAAATATCTGATTCGGAATATACAGGTAGTGAACGAAGGACGCATTGAAACAAGCGATGTTTTAGTGGCGAACGAACGGATAGAAAAAATCGCTCCAACTATTTCCAGCAACGAAAATTTAGAGGAGATTGCTGGTGATGGGAAGTATTTGTTACCGGGAGTTATAGACGATCAGGTGCATTTTCGTGAGCCAGGTTTGACGCATAAAGCCACCATCTATACTGAGTCAAAAGCAGCAATTGCCGGTGGAGTAACTTCTTTTATGGAGATGCCGAATACAGTGCCACCTGCTTTCACACAGGAATTGTTGGAGGAAAAATATGCTATCGCATCGCGAACATCTCTTGCCAACTACTCTTTCTTCATGGGCACATCTAATGACAACCTGGAAGAAGTACTTAAGACGAATGAAAAAAAGGAAATGGTTTGTGGTGTTAAGATCTTTATGGGTTCGTCTACGGGTAATTTGTTAGTAGACAACTACCTTACTCTCGATAATGTATTTGCGAATTCGGAGCTGCTGATTGCTACTCATTGTGAGGATGAGATTATTATTCGCGAGAATCTGGAACGCTGCAGATTACAAAAGCCGTTAGAATCATCTGATCACCCCATCATACGAAGCGAAGAGGCTTGTTTTGAATCTTCATTTAAGGCTGTACAGCTTGCAAAAAAACACGGCAGTCGCTTACATATATTGCATATCAGCACAGAAAAAGAACTGCAGTTGTTTACTAACATGCTGCCACTGAAAGAAAAGAAAATTACAGCAGAGGTTTGTGTGCACCATCTGCACTTCACAAGCGATGATTACGAAAGACTCGGTAACTTGATCAAGTGCAATCCTGCTATCAAAGCTCCCCGCCATAAAGAAGCATTATGGGCTGCTTTGCTCGACGATCGACTGGATATAATCGCAACAGATCATGCACCGCATACATGGGAAGAGAAGCACGAGACCTACGAAAAAGCACATGCTGGCATACCATTAGTTCAACATTCATTGTTGTTGATGCTGAAGTATTACGAACTGGGGAAAATACCTCTGGAAGCGATTGCTCACAAAATGAGCCATGCAGTGGCTGATTGTTTTCGCATCAGGGACAGAGGATACATCCGTGAAGGGTATTACGCAGATTTGGTGATAGTTGACTTTCAGGAAAGCACCCGTGTTGAAAAGGAGAACGTATTGTCAAAGTGCGGGTGGAGTCCATTTGAGGGGCAGAGCTTTCCCGCAACCATAACGCACACATTCGTGAATGGCAACCTGGTGTACTCTAACAACGGAGAAGGTACAAGAGCAAGCATGTGGAACGAAGCAGTGAAGGGTTCAAGACTTCGCTTCGACCGCAGCAATTGAGGGACTGTACATGCAAATAGATAAGATTACATTCAACGATATAGCCATCTTTCACCAGGAAGAGGAGTTTTCAATATTTCATAAGCTGAATTTCACAAAAACTACTGGTGGAAAGGAATGGCTGCGCCGCTTTTTTTCCGAGCCGCATTCTGATATCAAGCGAATCTTAGGTACGCAACTGATTATAAAGACCATTCTCAATCACATACAAGATTGGCCGGCAGATATTACCAACGGGACTATAGTAGTAATGGAGAAGTTTTTCGACTACAATCTTGATCCCATTGGCGACAATCAGAACACGATAAGCAACATTAGTTATCGCATATTTCATGCTGCAGATTATTCCATGGCCAAATACTCCGTTAAGCATTTTGCGGATTTTTATCGTGGAATGAAGAAAATGTCCGACTTGTTTTCCGCGGCAGATTTGCCAACGCAGATCAGGTTCTATATTGATCGGGTATCAAAAGCCCTGAACGAAGAACCACTGCAGGCGCTTGCAAGAACAAGTGCCGATGCAAAGTTTACATTAGCCGAGAACTTGTACTTTGCACATCACCTTACCCGCACCTACAAAACAGACACCTTCGAGTTGATCGATGTATACAGCCGCTTAGAAGCGTGGTATTCCATGGCACTTGCGGTTAAGACCTACCAACTTCAATTTCCTGAATTTCGCGATCAGGAGCAACCATTTTTGAAAGCTGAGGGTCTCTACCATATATTGTTACAAAATCCAACAGCATATAATCTTGCGATGCATCCTGATGAAAACTTCTTGTTTCTTACAGGGGCAAACATGGCGGGCAAGAGCACGCTCATCAAGTCAATTGGTTCGTCGGTTTTTCTGGCCCACATTGGCATGGGCGTGCCAGCGAGGGGGATGGAACTTAGTTTGTTTGATGGGATGTTGAGCAACATCAACGTTTCTGATAATATTGCGAAAGGTGAGAGCTATTTTTTTAATGAAGTGCAGCGGATAAAAAACACCATTTACAAGATCAATGATGGAAAAAAATGGCTGGTACTGATTGATGAATTGTTCAAAGGGACGAATGTGCAGGACGCCATGAAGTGTTCACTGACCGTGATAAAAGGCCTAATCAAAATCAAGAACTCGTTGTTTATACTTTCCACCCACCTCTATGAAATAGGGGAGGAGCTAAAACAGTATTCGAATATTTCTTTCAAATATTTTGAAACTAAAGTGACGGAGGACCAACTGGAGTTTAGCTATCAGTTGCAGGACGGGATAAGCAATGATCGAATAGGGTACGTCATCTTAAGAAGAGAGAAAGTAGTAGAAATGCTTGATAAACTATAAGTGGTTTTCGCTAAAATATCTACAATCTACAAATGAAGATGAAACTTATTTTATTAATCTGTGCCGCTATTTTCTATTTGAATAGTTCCTCGCAATCTATAGATGTGCAGCATTATCGTTTCCAACTGCAGCTGAGCGATGCAGCTGATAAAATCTTCGGCAGGTCGCTGGTTGTAGTAAAACATACTGCAGCTAACACCAGTGTTTCTCTTGATCTCGTGCAGCAAAAGAGCGGAAAGGGGATGAAGGTGGATAGTGTTAAAGGCAGCAACGTTACAGGTTTTCAACAAGCAGGTGACCGGCTGATAATCAGCTTAAGGTCTCCATCCATCATCAACAAAATTGACAGCTTCGAAGTAGTATACAGCGGTACACCTTCTGATGGCTTAATCATATCCAAAAGCAAGTTTGGTGATCGCACCTTTTTTTCTGACAATTGGCCAAACCGGGCACGTCACTGGATTCCCTGCAATGACCGGCCCGACGACAAAGCTTCGGTAGAATTTATAATCACGGCTCCAGCATACTACCAGGTGATATCAAACGGACTTAAAATAGAAGAAACAAACCTTGACAAGCAAAGCAAGCTTACTCACTGGAAAGAGACCATTCCGATCCCAACAAAGGTGATGGTTATTGGTGCCGCTCAATTTGCGGTGGCAAGGGTGGACACCAGCTTTTCCATCCCGGTGACAGCATGGGTGTATCCTCAAAATAAAAACGCAGGCTTTCACGATTATGCCCTCTCTACTTCTATATTGAAGTTCTTTTCAGATTATGTTGGTCCCTATGCGTTTGAAAAGCTCGCCAACGTGCAATCGAAAACAATCTTTGGAGGAATGGAGAATGCCAGCGCTATTTTTTATGCGGAAAACTCAGTCAAAGGTGATCGATCTTCCGAACCTTTGTTATCACATGAAATAGCACACCAGTGGTTTGGTAACATGGTTACGGAAAAGAACTTTTCACACCTCTGGCTGAGCGAAGGATTTGCTTCTTACCTAACTGACATTTATTTCGAGAAAACTTATGGACGTGATGTTTTTGCGCAACGACTGCAAGACGCAAGGAAGCAGGTGATCGCATACAATCGGGTGAACAGGCCTCCACTAGTAGACACGGTGTCTGCGCTGATGGATCTGCTAAACCCGAACAGTTATCAGAAAGGTGAATGGGTGCTGCATATGTTACGTAGTGAAGTTGGTGATGCAGCATTTAAAAAAATCATACAAGCCTTTTACCATCAATACAAAGGCAAAAATGCAGATTCCAGGGATTTTCAAAAGCTGGCTGAATCCGTCACGGGTGTGTCGCTGACCACTTTTTTTGACCAGTGGCTTTACAGGCCTGGAGTTCCGAAGATCAAAGTGCA
>DASQNW010000436.1:0-7746 GCA_035644775.1 Chitinophagaceae bacterium
GCTTCTGCTATATAGAAACCTGGGAAGGCGAATACGTAGCAAACTCAGGTTTGATTGTAGCACCGGATTTCCGCAAAAGCGGCGTTGCCAAAAACATCAAAAAGCACATATTTGACCTCTCCAGAAAAAGATATCCCGAAGCAAAGATCTTTGGTCTCACTACCGGGCTGGCAGTGATGAAGATCAACAGCGAACTTGGCTATGAGCCGGTTACTTATTCTGAACTAACACAGGATGAGGCATTTTGGGCAGGCTGTAAAAGCTGCGTCAACTACGACATACTTATGAGCAAAGAGCGAAAAAACTGCCTTTGCACGGCTATGCTGTATGATCCCAAAGATCACTATCAACCAGAAGAAACTAAAGAACATTTCAACGACAAGTTGAAGGTGTACGAGCGGCTGATGCAGTTCAAGCAAAGCAAGTTCCTGAACCGCCTGAAGCGCCTTCATAGCAATACCAAGCTTAAGTCCGTATTTGCCCACTTTTTTAATCTATAAGGATGGAAATGAACATCAAGAAAGTTGTGCTTGGCTTTAGTGGTGGATTGGATACATCGTATTGCGTAAAATACCTGAGTGAAGAAAAAGGTTACGAGGTGCATAGCATCATCGTCAACACCGGAGGCTTCACCCAAGAAGAGTTGGCACAGGTGGAAAAGCACGCCTACACGCTCGGAGTAAAAACCCATACAACCATAGATGCCGTTCAGGGTTATTATGATCGAATTGTCAAGTACCTTATCTACGGCAATGTCTTGAAAAATAATACCTACCCCCTAAGTGTCAGCGCTGAACGTTTGAGCCAGGCTTTACATATTGCGGAACATGCAAAGAAGCTGAATGCTGATGCGGTTGCACACGGAAGCACCGGCGCCGGTAATGACCAGGTGCGGTTCGATATGATCTTTCATATAATGATACCTGGCGTGGAGATCATAACGCCTATACGTGATTTAAAATTAAGCCGGGAGCAAGAGATTGAATACCTGAAGGGAAAAGGTGTAGACATGAACTTTTCCAAAGCTGTTTACTCAATCAATAAAGGCTTGTGGGGTACCTCGGTTGGCGGCAAGGAAACTCTCTCTTCCAAGGGCGTTTTACCTGAAGAAGCATGGCCTACACAAGTAACCAAAACAGGCTCGGAAGAGATACAACTAACTTTTGAAAAAGGTGAATTAACAAAGGTGAACAACAATCCGTTTGCCCACCCTACAGACGCCATTCAATACCTTCAAACCATAGCCGGGCCTTACGGAATTGGCCGCGACATACACGTAGGTGATACCATCATCGGCATTAAAGGCCGTGTGGGCTTTGAGGCTGCCGCACCAATGATTATTCTTAAGGCTCACCATGCTTTGGAGAAGCATGTTCTAAGTAAGTGGCAACTGAATTGGAAGGATCAACTGGCACAATTCTATGGCAACTGGCTACACGAAGGTCAAATTCTTGATCCGGTGATGAGAGACATCGAAGCATTCCTGGAAAGCTCACAAAAAACAGTTACAGGTGACGTATTCGTTCAACTACTTCCCTATCGTATCCAGATTATTGGCATTGATTCAAAATATGACTTGATGAGCAGCAGGTTTGGGAAGTATGGAGAAATGAATACTGGCTTCACGGGTGATGATGTACGTGGTTTCAGCAAAATATTTGGGAATCAAACCTCCATCTTTTACCAGGTGAAAGAAGAGAACAGCTCCAAATAAAGGCTGTCTCGACATATTAAGCGTTAACATTATAAATGGAGCCGCAGCAGATGCAAACACACGATTTCTGATAAAAATTCTCTGGAAGATGTAGAGTCTATCTTGTGCCGGAAACCTTCTACAAAAAACGACCGTCAATTGCAATTCGGATCTTTAATATGTCGAACAATACAAACAATAAAGTAAAACTAGGTTTGATCGGCGGTGCCGGTTATACTGGCGGTGAGCTGATAAGGCTCTTGCTCAATCATCCTGATGTAGCTATTTCATTCGTTCACAGCCGCAGCAATGCCAACAAGCCTGTTTATGCAGTGCACCAGGATTTGTTGGGTGAAACAGAACTTGCTTTCTCTGCTGATATACATGACGACATTGACGTACTTTTTTTGTGTGTGGGGCATGGAGAAGCAAAAAAATTCCTTGAAGAAACCATTATTGATCCCAGCATTCGCATAATTGATCTGTCGCAGGATTTTAGGCTGAGCAGCAAATCTTCGATAACCAATCGTCAATTTGTCTATGGCCTACCGGAGTTGAACAAGGACAAAATTGCATCGGCCCACAATGTTGCCAATCCCGGTTGTTTTGCTACCGCCATTCAGCTCGCACTGCTGCCTTTGGCAAAAGCAGGCTTACTAAAAAGTATTTACGCCACGGGCATCACAGGTTCTACCGGCGCCGGACAAAGTCTCACATCTACATCTCATTTCTCGTGGAGGGCAAATAACATTCAGGCGTATAAGACTCTGACCCATCAGCACCTGCACGAAATCGGTCAATCATTACAACAGCTACAAAGTGCTGGTCAAATTGAACTCAATTTTGTTCCTTGGCGTGGCGACTTTACCAGAGGAATTTTTATCAGTTCGCAGTTGGAGTGCAATCTTGAGGAGGCGCATGTGCTGGCGCTTTATGAAGAATTCTATAAGAACCATCCTTTCACTGTTGTATCACGTTCACCCATCTGCCTGAAGCAAGCGGTAAATACTAACAAGTGCGTTATTCAGATCGAGAAGGTTGAAAACAAACTTGTGGTTCACTCTGCCATCGATAATTTAATCAAGGGTGCTTCCGGCCAGGCTTTGCAGAATATGAACCTAATGTTTGGGCTTGATGAAACAGCAGGCTTGCGGCTGAAGGGAGTGGGATTTTAGGCGGGCTTGAGTGCTGAGTGCTAAGAGCTAAGGGCAGAAAGCTGAGGATTAATGTTATTATTGAAATGAGAGACTATAAAAAATATGACGTTTGGAATGTCGCACATAAGCTAGCACCTTTTGTTGACAAGGAGATTATTCCTGGTTTCCCCAAAACAGAACATTTTGCATTAGCTAATCAAATCAGGTGTGCAGCTTATTCTGTTCAATTAAACATTGCAGAAGGGTGTGGCAGAAATTCCGCTAAGGATTTTGTACATTTTCTTGATATCTCTTTAGGTTCATTACATGAACTGGAATATTGTCTTTTATTGACGTATGACCTAAGCTATATAACTCAAGCATCGTTTGAGCTATCGTCCGAAAAAACAAAAGAAGTGAAAGCAAAACCTATCAACCTAATTAAATCAATATGTAAGAGCATTACGATATGAGCAATAAGGGCCCTGCAATACACACAAAACACTATGCATTCAGCACTAAGCGTTCAGCATTCCGCATTAATCACAACTAACATGAACCTCTTCGACGTCTATCCACTAAATGACATTTCAATTGTAAAAGCAAATGGCTCATATGTATGGGACGAACACGGTGTGCGATATCTCGACATGTATGGTGGCCATGCAGTTATCAGTATTGGACATACACACCCACACTGGGTGCGAAGGATAGAGGATCAGCTGCACCAGATTGCTTTCTACTCTAACTCCGTGAAGCTTCCCATTCAGGAAGAACTTGCCAATAAGCTTGGACAGGTAAGTGGCAAGCAGGAATATCAATTGTTCCTCTGCAACAGCGGTGCTGAAGCAAACGAAAATGCATTAAAGCTTGCATCATTTCACACTGGGAGGAGAAAGATTGTATCGTTTAAAAGGGCATTTCATGGTCGAACATCGCTGGCCGTGGCAGCAACAGATAACCCTTCTATAATAGCTCCTGTTAATGAAACGAACAACATTGACTTTTTGCCTTTCAATGATGAAGAAGCAATAACCACCTATTTCCAAAAAAAGGGTCACGAGGTTGCTGCAGTAATCATTGAAGGCATTCAGGGGGTCGGTGGCATCAACGTAGCTTCTGAAAGTTTCCTGCAGATTATTCGTGATTTATGTAACCAGTATGGTGCGGTCTATATCGCGGACAGCGTGCAATGTGGTTACGGAAGAAGCGGCAAGTTCTTTTCTCATGACCATGCAGGTGTTAACGCAGATATCTATTCAATGGCAAAAGGCATGGGCAATGGCTTCCCGATTGGTGGCATTTTGATCGCTCCGCATCTGAAGCCAAGATACGGAATGCTCGGCACCACGTTCGGAGGGAATCCCTTGGCATGTGCAGCTGCCTTGGCTGTGCTGGAAGTGATGGAGCAAGATGGACTAATGCAGAAAGCTAAAGATAGCGGCGAGATTTTGATGCGGTGCTTAAAGGAGATTGAAGGGATAAAAAATCTGCGCGGAAAAGGTTTAATCATCGGCTTTGATGTGACAGAGGAATTAAAAGATCTAAGAAAGAATCTTTTATACAAGCACAAGATATTCACCGGCGAAGCAAAGCCCAGTGTGATACGGCTGCTGCCCTCCTTGAGCATTTCGCTAGAGGAAATTGATTTCTTTGTCGAAAGACTACAACATGAAATTCGGGAGCTTAAAACCAGGAAGATAGCAGTAGAAGATTAAACGTAAATAACGAACAGCACACCTGGCAGTAATTCAGGTTGCTTCTTCAGTGTGCTACTGCATCGCCGCTGCTTACATGCAATGGATAAGCTAACTTTGCCCCTCATGTTATAAACCAACTGCAGATGCATGGCATTGGCAGAAAGCTTCAAGATATCAATGAATCAATTCATCTCTGTTCACGATGTTGCAGACATCAACACGCTGATAGAAAAAGCGCTTCAAGCTAAGGCAGATCCCTTTAAGCAGAAGACATTAGGGAAGAACAAGCGAATCGGTTGCTTGTTTCTGAACCCCAGTATGCGAACGCGTTTGAGTACGCAGATTGCTGCTCAAAATTTGGGGATGGAAGCTATTGTATTTAATGTAGGTCAGGAAGGTTGGGCGCTCGAATTCGAGGAAGAAGCCATCATGAGTGGCAATACAGTGGAACATGTGAAGGATGCTGCGCCGATCATGGGTAACTATTTCGATATCCTGGCAATCCGCACCTTTCCATCTTTGAAGAATAAAGAGGATGATTATAGCGAACTCTTCATAAGGCAGTTTATCAAGTATGCAGGCATCCCTGTTGTAAGTCTTGAAAGCGCTACGTTGCACCCACTGCAAAGCCTCACTGATGTCATCACTATTCGCGAAGATTTCAAAGAAAACCGGAAGCCGAAGATTGTGTTAACGTGGGCGCCCCATGTAAAGCCATTACCCCAATGTGTTGCCAACAGCTTTTCACAATGGGTTAATGCCTGGGGTGAAGCTGATTTTGTAATTACGCATCCGGAAGATTACGAGCTGGATGAGCAATTTACCAAAGGTGCCTTAATCACCCACCATCAAAATGAAGCACTGAAAGATGCTGATTATGTATACGTGAAAAACTGGAGTACTTACACTGACTATGGTAAAATCTATTGCAACGATCCGGAATGGATGTTAACGAATGATAAACTGCAGCACACAAACAACGCAAGAGTAATGCATTGCTTGCCTGTTCGCCGCAATGTTGAACTAAGCGATGAAATCCTTGACGGACCCAACAGTCTTGTTACTAAAGAAGCTTCAAACAGGGTGTGGGCCGCACAAGCTGTTTTGTCTGAGATATTAGAAAGTCGTTGAATTGATGCAAGAACTTGAGCCATAAAAGAACCAAAACCTGCTCCCAAGCTTAACAGGATGAACGATTTAAAGCCAAGTAGCTCTGATAACACACATTCAACATCACCGCTGAATATAGATGGGCAACTGACCATCGTCAAAATAGGTGGCAATATTATCGATGATGACAGAAAACTTGCGGTGTTTCTAAAAGAGTTCTCATCTGTACCAGGCAGAAAGATTTTGGTTCATGGCGGTGGCAAGCTCGCAACGAAAGTGGCGGAGGAAATGAACGTGCCGCAGCAAATGGTCGATGGTCGCCGGATCACTGATGAAGCAACATTGAAGATTGTTACGATGGTATACGCGGGATACGTCAACAAGAACATAGTTGCGCAACTACAGTCATCAGGTACAAATGCGATGGGAATCTGCGGCGCCGATGCAAACGCAATTAAAGCACACAAGCGTACAGACGCAAACCTGGACTATGGCCTTGTGGGTGACATCGATGGTGTCAATGTTGCGCTACTTGAAAACCTGTTGGGACAGAATATTACCCTGGTAGTGGCACCGATCACCCACGACGGGTCTGGTCAGTTACTCAATACAAATGCAGATACCATTGCGCAGGAACTCGCAAAAGCTTTAAGTAAATCACATTCTGTGTCATTGATTTACTCTTTTGAAAAAGCAGGTGTACTGCGCGATGCAAACGATGATGAGAGCCTGATCAACGAGATAGTGCCTGATACGTATGTGACGTTAAAAAACACAGGAGCAGTATTCGCTGGCATGATCCCAAAACTGGATAATGCTTTTGTTGCTTTAAACAGCGGAGTAAAAAAAGTAGTGATTGGAAAAGCAGAAGAACTATCGCAGCTGATTACCGGTGGCGCGGGCACTACCATTCGATTGTAGAAACTTCATTGAACACACATGGCTGAAAAGAACATATCGGAATTGCAGGAGAAAGCACTTTTTCTGCTGAGGGAGCTAATTGCGATTCCTTCCTTTAGCAAAGAAGAAGAAAGGACGGCATCAATCATCGAAATATTTCTTCAGGCAAACAATGTTCAAACAGAAAGACTGTTGAACAACATCTGGTCACGCAACAAATATTATGATGCAAGCAAGCCTACAATCTTGCTGAACTCACACCACGACACTGTAAAACCAGACAAAGGCTACACGCTCGATCCGTTTTCACCGATTGAGCAGGACGGAAAATTGTTTGGCCTTGGCAGCAATGATGCCGGAGGTTCGCTTGTTTCATTAATGGCCACTTTTCTGTACTATCATCAACGGGAAGATCTTGCTTACAACATTATTTTTGCTGCCACAGCAGAAGAAGAAATATCGGGAAAAAACGGCATTGAAGCCTTACTGCCACTTCTGGGAAAAATTGAGTTCGGCCTCGTAGGAGAACCGACGCTGATGCAAATGGCAGTAGCTGAAAGAGGATTAATGGTGTTGGATTGCACAGCACACGGTACCGGCGGCCATGCTGCCCGCAACGAAGGCGAAAATGCAGTATACAAGGCTCTCGAGGACATCACATGGTTTCGCAATTATCGATTAGAGAAAGTCTCGGAGCTTTTGGGCACGTCAAAAATGACAGTCACAGTAATCGAGACGGAAAACAAAGCGCATAATGTAGTACCCGCTCATTGCAGATTCGTTGTAGATGTAAGAGTAAACGAGCTTTATAGTTTTGATGAAGTGCTCCAGATTATCCGCTCCAATATAAAAAGTGAGGCGCAGCCGAGGAGCACACGCTTACGCTCTACTTCAATATCGCTGGAGCATCCGTTAGTGAAAGCAGGGCTACGTTTAGGCAGATCGTACTATGGCTCACCAACAACATCTGACAAATCGTTGATGCCTTTTTGTACGTTGAAGATGGGCCCCGGAGATTCAGCACGAAGCCATACAGCGGATGAATACATCTATATACATGAAGTGAAAGAAGCAGTGGAGATGTATGTGGAACTGTTGAAGGGAATCTTGCTAACATAGTTGCCAGACACAGGTTACCAGTTTGACCAGATACAGATTACCAGTTCCAATAAAGCGTCCAAAAATGAAGAGCTACAAAGACCTGGAT
>DASQNW010000437.1:0-3802 GCA_035644775.1 Chitinophagaceae bacterium
TTAGCGCCCGAACAATAAGGAGAAACTCAAGCGCTATTATTGGAAGAACCTGCCACCGATTTGTAGTAATAGTAATATGCTGAATCTTATTCAAGAAAAAATTACAACATCTTCAGTCTTGGTTGGTGCTAATGAATCAAAGTTTTAAAGAACATTGGCTGCTTTTTATGACAACTAAATAGATGAGTCACAAAACTATCTTATAAAATGCAGATGCTATGTAGTTATACTAAATGCCTTACCCTTAATATTACGCTAATAAAGAAAGAACAACTGCTTTACTTCTTTTGTACGCCTCCATGAACTTTCCCTAAACGATAATTTAACGATAGGGTATATTTTCGTATAATATAATGTGATTGCCGTATCAGATAAAATGCAGGGTCATTTACCTCAGTATATATATGCCGTTGCTCTTGGAACGGACTATTTACCAAAATACCAACAGTTGCTTTCTGGTTTTTCAAAAATTGCTTGCTCAAGGAAATGTTCTGATGAAAGTAATCTGCTGACCGCCCCTGCAACAATACGTTCGGTGCATTATAGCCTATATTGCTACCAGTGCGCCAGCCTTTGAAACGGTATGAAATAGAGGCCATTACATTATATGTAAATCCTTCGTTCCGGTAAGGTTTATCGTTTACAATATGGGTGTACTGCAGGTAACTTGCATTTCCATTCAGGCCTATATTCAGCTTTTTGAACAACATTGAATTGCCACTAAACGAAAAAGTGTAGTTCTTGTTTTTGCCAATGTTGCCAAATGTTGTGCGGCTAATTGTGTCATGGCCCAAAGTAGTATATTGCTGTATGGAATTGTTGGTAAACTGGTGAAAGAAAGCAAAATTCAAAAACGATTTCAAGATAGATGTGTTATAAGTTAGGTCAATCACATGTGTGAGGGCCGGTTGCAGACCGGGATTGCCGTAGCTGATGTTCCAGGGATCGCTAAAATCAATAAAAGGATTAAGATAATCGAGAGTCTGCCGGTTTAAGCGCTGGGTATACGAAAGCCTTACCAAGCTGAAACCATTTAATTTACGTGACAAAGTGAAGGCAGGAATAACATTCATGTATTTCTGCCTAGCAAAGGTGCCGGAGCTTACAAATCGAGCATCTATTTTCGCTTGCTCCAGCCTGGCGCCAAGTCTCAGACCCCATTTGTCCATTTTCAGGTTGAAGGACGCATAAGCAGCATAAATGTTCTCTGTATAATGAAAGGCATTGCTCTGACTTGTATGTGGTTCAAAAGCACCTGTACCGGTATCAAGGACTTTATAAAAGTAGTAACTGCTGCTTTTGCGTGTAATAGAACTGACACCCAATTCCAGGATGTGTTTTTTTATCGGCTGCACATAATCAGCCTGAAAAATTTGTTCCCCAGACTTTTCATTATTATTCGTTTTACGTAACTGGCTATTGAAAGCAGCAAAAGACTGAGGCTTAAAATCGGTCATACTCCCGTCATTATTACTGCTACGTTTATACAAAAAAGTTAGTTGCTGCACCTCATTTTTTTTAAAGGAATGCAGATAATCCAAACTGAAATCATTGTTTGATTGTTTACTTTCCCCTATGTTTAAATAACGGCTTACTTCTGACGGCAAACCAACATCATTGAACAAGGTTGTCTGTTGGTTGAACTTATTTCCGCTATTGCCTTTGCCCCTGTTATATCCAGCGGTTATTATGTTCTCGCTGTTAAGTTGATAGCTAATTTCGGCACCAGCGTTTTGTGATGCATAGTTACTGTTTGCGGCACCCCACTGCTCCAACCGGCTTTCTTTTCGTTTATCTTGTCTGGAAGAGGTGCTATTACTTTCAGGAGTGTTACTGGTATTGTAACCAATATTACCTGAGAAGCTGAATTTACTTATACTGGCTGTAAGGTTGCTATTGATATAAAGCCCCTGCGGTTTGCTGGCCTGTAGGTTAACGCCACCAGAATAGCCGCTGATGCTTTTCTTATATGTGATAATATTGATAATTCCCCCAACACCTTGGGCTTCGTATTTAGATGACGGTACCGTCATCACCTCGATTGATCTAATAGAACTTGCAGATAAATTTTTTAGAAAGTCGCCCTGGCTGCGTAAAAAAAGGGTAGAACTTTTGCCGTTTATCAAGATGCGGAAATTATCGCTGCCGTTTAATTGCAGGTTGTCCTCGGCATCCGTTGTCAAAAAGGGTATTTTCCTTAGGATGTCCATTGCGGCAGCGGTTCTGCTCTCAGGATCTGCCTCTACGTTGTAAATTAATTTATCTACATCATGATCAATAAGCGGCTTTACAGCTAATATCTGGATTTCTTTCAGGCTGTTTGGCAACGGAATAAGTGCAATGCTGCCCAAATTGGCAGAGGCCGAAAGAAAGGAGTAAAGCTTTATTGATTTGGAGTGGTAGCCTACATGTGAAATCTCAAGAAGGTATTGCTTTTGAGAAAGAACTGCAATCTCAAAAGAGCCGTCATCAGTGGAATACGTACGGTTGTCGATTTGATTCTTTGCTACATCGTGTATAATGATTGTTACTCTGCTTAATACGGTTTTATGTAAAGAGTCTTCTACTTTTCCTTTGATTATTACTTTATGAAGAACATCTGAATCAGAAGTTTGGCCAAAACCTGTAGAGAACAAGAAGAAGAAAGAAAAGAAGAACAACACCGGAAGGAAGGCCGAAAGCCTTCCAGCAAAAAGCTGTTTCTTTTTATCTTTCAGGTATTGCATAATGTAACATAGCGAAGGCCGGATTTGTACCGGGCCTTCGCTATTCTTGTTGAGAGATTTTCACTTCTTACTGTGCAGTGAATGTCTTTCCACCTATGCTTATGGAAGCGTTAGAGAAGGTAACATCAGTTACCGTACCGCCCGAAAATCCACCAGGGCATTTTCCGGGTGTAGGTTCTGTGGTTACAACACAATCAACAGCTCTGCCATTTCTAACAGCAACCATAAATTCCTGTGATCCAGACACGGTTTTTGTTTGCGCAGGGGCCACATTGCCACCCTTGTTTGTACATTCTGTTGTAGATACGGACGTGAAATTGACAACAAGTTTTGTTTGTGTAACATTTCCGAGGCCTGCCACATCAAAACACACTTCTAATGTGTTTCCTTGGTCTGTAGTAGTCAAAGACTTTAAAACTTGCGACTGTGCAGTAATAGCACTAAATAAAGCCACTAAGGCGATAACGCTGCTTAAGATAATTTTCATGATTAATTTTATTTATATTTGATTTATGCGTAAGCCTTCCTATCAGTTTCATTCTGAAGAGGGGCGAGTTGATTTTCTGCAACCTAATGCCGGCATATCAGGTTTACAATCACATCAACAGAGCCTGCTTATCAGAACTCATTTTTCTAACCAGAAGGCAGTAAGCCTTTTTTCTATTTATGCTTTGAATAACTGCTCACAGCAATTATCTTCCACATACTGTAATGGGTACGTACAACTTGGGAGGGAGCAGTTCCTGCAAAAGAATAACACCATATTCTTTTACAACTAGTTTCGCAAGCCAAGGCTGGCATCGCTCCACTATCTATACTTCCCTAAATCGAATGGGTTTGTTTAGTGGTCTTGATTTAAGATGCATCAGGCTTTAGCGAAACATGAAACACGTATCACTTCAATGCACATGGATGCTGAACTTAAAGTAAGAATCGTTATTCGAAGGGTTTGAACACGAAGAAAAATCGGAGGGGAAATTGGAAATTAAAACCTCAAAGGTCTTATGTATGACCATTACAACTTTTAAACTCCTTAGTCGGCACCGAATATAAGCACATTTAACCTTCCTTTCAAA
>DASQNW010000438.1:0-7471 GCA_035644775.1 Chitinophagaceae bacterium
AACTTGTAAACACGGCTCCAGTTCATCCCGCGTTGCCTGTTGGCAGTCCAAAAGCTTTCCTCAAAAATGCTATAGTCGCTGGGCGTGACCAGGCTCTTCGTAACATTGCTGGTTCCCCAATCGTGATTTAACATTGTTTCATCCACCACTGAAGACAACATCACAACACTGAACCCATGAGGGATACCCAGATATATGTTATTTACAAAAGTTTGAATTAATGCAGGGTCTTTCCATACAGCCTCATCGGAGTATTTATCCAAAGGCTGCACGTTCATAAAATCTTTCTTGCAAGCAGTGGCACCTGCCATCAACACCACTGCTATAAGGAGATGAAATATTCGTTTCATGATAATTTGTTGTATTAATTTAGAACGTAACCGAGATACCTCCATTTACAATCTTCTGCAGAGGATAACCCTGGCCATTGAAGCCGATGTTACCACCTGTTGGGCTGTTGCGGTCACCACCTGTCATTTCAGGATCAAAATCCTTCAAGTCAGGACTGTAAGTAAGAAGATTGAACGCATTCACATATACCCTCACATTCTGCATGCCAGCTCTGTTTAACAGGGAAGCCGGAAGATTATAGCCTATTTCTATGTTTTTGAGGCGTACGTAATCTGTCTTGCGTATCCAGTACGTATTGCCACGGCCAACCCAATATTCATTACCACGATTGAATGTGCGGGGACCTGAAGCGTCTAGATTATCAGGTGTCCAACGATCGTCGGCAAAAGATTTCAGGAAGTTGCCGATCTCGCCAGATTCGGTTGAGATATACCTAATTCCACCTGCAGCCCCTTGTACCAAAGCCGCCAGGTCGAAACCTTTGAACTGGAGATTGAGTGTGAAGCCGCCGGTGAATGTTGGAAT
Source organism: Chitinophagaceae bacterium (assembly GCA_035644775.1). Lineage (GTDB taxonomy): Bacteria > Bacteroidota > Bacteroidia > Chitinophagales > Chitinophagaceae > Flavisolibacter. The sequence continues at coordinate 877 of DASQNW010000438.1, forward strand.
ATTTGATTTGTAAATTCTGATCTGATCATCACCATCTATCTTGCCATCTTTATTATAATCTTCAAAAATTACATCGCCCGGCCTTGCTCCACCAAGGTGTGGATATTTGTCAACTGCAGATTGGTCTCTAAAGATTCCAATTGCCCGATAATACATTTCACTACCGATAGGATAACCTGTTGAAATCTGGTGCGCTGGTCTACCAGCAGGCTCATCCCAGAAATCAATTCTGTTCTTCTGACGGCCACCATTGATACCTAACTGATAATTCACGTCTCCCAGCCTGTCGTTGTAATTGATGGCAAAATCGAACCCTCTGTTCGATACCTCACCAATGTTTTCATTAGGAGGCGTAAAGCCTGCTGAAGTTGGGATAGAGGCGTTTCTGCGCAATAGGATATCTGAACGATTATACACGAAATAATCTGCTGTAACCGAGAGTTTATTTCTTAGCAATTGCGCGTCGAACCCAATGTTCTTTTGAATAGCCGTTTCCCAGGTAGCTTGCGGGTTGGGCACACCAGTTTCGTATAAAGTTGGGTTGTCAAGGTTACCGTTTGTCACAAATGGCAAAGGAGCGTTCCAGGGCTGTGCTCTCATACCTCCAAAACCATATGTTGTAAGGTAATTCCATTCACCTATCTGGTCATTACCAGTTTTGCCCCATGAAGCTCTCAACTTAAACGAGTTGATCGCATTCCCGACATTGTCTTTCCAGAAGCTTTCTTCAGAGATTTTATACCCAAGCGACACACCAGGGAAAAATCCAAACCTGTTGTCTTCATGGAAAATATAAGAACCCTGGTAGCGCCATACAAACTCCGCCAGGTACTTCTCCCTGTAGTCGTAGTTAACACGACCAAAATAGTTTAACCTGGCCTGCTGATACGCACCTCCGTTGTTAGTGAGGTATTGATCCTGTGCACCGGCAAACATCTGATCCAGTATAGGTGATAAAAAGTTTCTTCGATAAGCACTAAAGTTGTCACCTCTACCCGTGATCCTTTCAGCTCCGATAAGAAACTTAAAGCCATGTACAGAAGCAAACTTGTTTTCGTAATTGATCAACCCATTCAAAAGGATATTTTGGTTATCCTGAGTATTCTGGCTAAGAGCAGGACTTGAAAAACCTTTTTGTGATCTTTCTAGTACCGGCTCGCCATTCGCATCGCGTGTTACCCCGTCCCAGGAATTTAAGTACCAGGGTGTTTGCCACACTTTGTGGAAGTTGAAGCTTTTGTCAATAGCAGCGTTACCGGTGAGTGACAGACCTTCAACCCATGGAATTTTAATGTTCAATCTTGCATTAGAGTTCAGCACATACCACTTGTCGTGGTCATACCCTGTAGCTTTTGTACTAACCACAACTGGGTTATCGCCATACTCGATATCGGGACCCGGCATGCCATTGGGCCAATAAGCCACTTCATTTGGCTTACCCCTCATCACCATCCGGAAAATGCTTCCGGCAGAACGGGTTGGGAAGTTGCGGTCTTCCATACGTCCTGAGATATCAATACCGAAACTTATGTTCCTGTTGATGTTACCATCAAGGTTCGTTCTGATGTCGTACTGATTGTATTTGGTACCACTATTATAGTAATAGCCCTCCTGTGTTCTGCGTGATAGGGCAACAAAATATTTCATTGCTTCATTTCCACCGTTGATGGAAAGGTTTGCATAATTCTGGCCTGACCAGGGACGAAGCACGGCTTTAAACCAGTCTGTGTTTGGATGTGTCCATGGATCCGAACCACTGCGGTACTTTTCGATGTCTTCTGTTGTATATTTTGGAGCAACATTATTGTACAAGTTGATTTCGTTCAACATCGTAGCGTATGTTGCTGCGTCAGCCATTTCAGGAATAACCGTTGGTCTGCCGTAACCCTGATTGAAGCTTGCCGTAATCGTTGGCTTACCAGATTTACCTCTCTTGGTAGTTACCAGGATTACGCCGTTAGCAGCCTGTGCTCCATAAATAGCCGCGGAAGCATCTTTTAAAACAGTGATGCTTTCAATTGTACTAGGATCTAAACGATCTAACGAGCGGCCGGGAATTCCATCAACAACAATCAGAGGGTTGTTGTTGCCAAGAGTGTTGATACCACGAATTCTTAAAACAGATCCGTCATAACCTGGTTCACCACTTGGAGTAAGCGTTACCAATCCAGGCAAACGACCACCGAGACTGTTACTTACATTCATGGCAGGAGACTTTTGCAGCTCGGAACCCTTCACTGATGTAACAGAGCCGGTGAGTGTCGCCTTCCGTTGCGTGCCATATCCAACAACTACTACATCTGTCAGCGCTTTGTTTTCTTCGGCCAATTCAATTGTTATAGAAGACCTGTTATTTACAGACACCTCCTGAGTAGCGAAGCCCACGTAGCTGATTACTAAAACAGCGTTTGGACCAGCTACACGCAAGGCAAAATTACCCTGGGCATTGGTGGTTGTCCCGTTGTTGGTACCTCGTTCTAAAACGCTCACACCAGACAAGGGATTGCCGCTGGGGTCCGTAATTCTTCCGCCTACGTCATGGGCCGCAACTTCTGAAAAGTTCCTGGACGCGACAACAATTAAATTTGAACTTAGCAGCTTATAAGATAGAGAGGTGTTCTCTAACAATTTTGCTAATACTGAAGTCAATGACTCTTCCTGTACCTTAATGCTTATTTTCTGCCCCTGTGGCAAGGCATCGTCGTTGTAAACAAACCTGAAGTTTGTTTGATGCTCAATAACCCTGAATGCTCTTTTTAAAGATGCATTTTCAAGATTGAGCGATACCTTTTCCTGTGCAAACCCGTCGTTAGCGAAGGTTTGGAAGGAAAAAAAGCAAATCAGCAAAACAATCATTTTTAACATCAGCAAGCATTGGATGACTGAAGTAGGTATGCGCAAGGACACCCTACATCCACTTTTTTTCATAATTTAGTTTTGAATTGTAAAAAAGGATGATCCTCTAGGAGGAGTTGCACAACATTCTTTTAAGATTGACAACGGGGAATGCGCCAACATTCTCCGTTTGTTTTTGTATTGACTACGTTTCCATTTTCATATACAAGCTCTATTTTTATTTAGGTGATTTAAAGATGTTACCAGACAGTTACTTTATTTCCGTTGATCTCGTATTTAAACTTCAAAGCCAGGCTTAGTGCCTCCATTACCTGACTCAGAGATTTGTTTTCAAAAACTGCAGAAAAATGTTTTGATTTCACCCTGTTGTTTCTAATCAGGATCTCTACATTATACCACCGCTCTATGTTAGCTATCACTCGTTCAAAAACTTCTTCATCAAAGGCCAGCTTATTTTCTGTCCACGAAGATTCAATGACAGTGCTGTCCTTGGGTTTGTAGTGAATGCTGCTTAGCTTCAAGACCACCGGAACAGCATGCCGTTGTGTACTCTCTTGCCGATCTGAATCACTAATTGTTTGCTTCAGCTGATGGCTAACAGTAAGTTTGTCGTTTGGCTTTAATACAATCGGTTTTTTGCCTGGCTGATGATGAAGTGTAACCTCTACAGAACCACGTATCAACGATGTTTCAGTAGTTTTTTCAGATGGATACGAACGCACGTTGAACGCTGTGCCTAACACGCGAACATCTATAGAATTAGTATGAATTATGAACGGCCTGTTGCGGTCTTTTTTGACATCGAAGTATGCTTCTCCGGTTAACTGCATTTCCCTGGTCTCCCCCTGAAAGTCGCCACTATAGCTTATTTTGCTATCTGCATTCAGCCACACCAACGAACCATCCGGCAATATTATTTTAGATTTTGAGCCCTTTTTTGTAACAATCTCATTTTTAGCGGCAAGGCTGTTAAGCTCTTTGCTGTTGCTGCTGCTGAGTTGGTTTGGTAAGAATTTGTAAGCACTAAAAAGAATCAAAAAGCTGGCAGCAACGCCACTGATCCAATAGACAAGGCTTCTTTTTGATCCGCTGCTTCTTTCTGTAATATCTTCTTCAACCTCATCTTCAACACCATCAGAAAACTGCCCTGCCAATTGCATCTTTACGAAATGAGCAGCATAAGCTTGCTGCGCCTCTTCCTGATCCACAATATCTTTGGAGGTGTCTTTTGAAAACAGAATCCTGTAGGCCTGTTTCAGTTCTTCGTTCTCACTTAACAATTTGTCCAACTCCTCTTTCTCTGAAAAACTTTGAGTGCCGGTCAGTAATTTTCCAACCAGGTAAATAAACCGTTCGTTCATGATGGATGATGCTGCTGCTTAAATAAGACACGCAAACTTGAACAACTCCCCATCGAGGAAAAAAAAATTTTTTGAGATGTATAGAGGCTACTGAACGTAGGTGCTGATAGCTTTCGTAAGCTTATGCAGGGCATTATTCAAATGCCTGTCTACTGTGTTTTCAGAAATGCTCATGATTTCAGCCACCTCTTTGTAAGAGAACCCATCTTCACGCACAAGTTTGTACACCATCTGGCATTTTGGAGGAAGTTCATTTATTGCAGCAGCAATTTTACCGAGCAACTCTTCCTGCAGCATTTCTTCTTCAGGATCGTAGACACCTAGGTTAGGCTGTATAGATACATGTTCTATATCCCAGCTTGTGTAGTTCTGGTTTCTGGAAAGGTAGTTAAGCGAAGTATTCTTAATGGCCTGGAAGAGGTAAAGCTTTAGATTGCTTATTTGCAAAATGCCCTCTCGTAGCGACCACAATTTCATCATCACATCAGAGACGATCTCCTCCGAAGCTTCCTGGCTTTTTACAATACTAAAGGCAAAGCGCAACAAGTCTTTATGAAAAAACAAGAACAGCGATTTGTAGGAGCGCTCATCCCGGTGAAGCCCTACCCTGTGTTGCAAAAAAGGAATGTCAATTTCCTGTAGCAATAACTTCATAAACAGCAATCTTTAATAACCGGTACGGAACACACACGTAACCAGGTTGTAACAGTTACTAAAAGCAATCAAAAAGATTTCAGTAAACTACCAATTATCCTTGCTGTGGCATGGCCGCTCGTCGAAGGAAATTTGTTGTCTAACACTGAAAGCTAAACTCAATTTAGGAGTTTTTGTTAAATAATGTTAAAGAAGGAAAAAAAATGTTAGAATCAATGAGCAAAGTGGAGAATGCTTCAACTGCTGTCTCACAAATGGTGCATGAGAGGCCGGGTGAAGAGCCGTTCAACTTTCAGGAGCTGTCTTTCAACAAAGTAAGCACGTGCGTAGGAGGCATTCGTCCATCGCTCAATCGTCCTTTATGGTGCCACCTCCGGCTTGTATATCAGGGCAGGATCCCCAAACAACCAGAACAGTAGTTTCATAACCATTCACCCAACTTTGCTAAGCGGAACACTGAGTAAAACAAATTGTTTACCTCACTTCCTAACTCAGTCCCTTTCGTTCATCTAATTGTCTGCTGTAAAAGAATAGCTTCCAGAGCCGAGTTCAACTTTTACATATTCCTTTTCCTGCCCGAGGATCTTTACATCTTTCACAGAGCTGAGTGCCTTATTGCTTTCTTTCACGACACCTGAATTCTTGGCCGGTATATACACAACGGCAGTAGTATTTGCAGGCACTGACACATTTAGCTGCAGTTTGTTGTTTTGAAGATTCCAACCTGCACGCACTTTGCCATAATACGTGTCCAGATCAGCTGACGCAGAGGTAAGGTTACCTCCAACATGTGGCATGATTCGGATCTTTTTATACCCTGGCTCTTCTTCAGAAATGCCCACCATGGTTCTGTACATCCAGTCTCCAATAGCACCATATGCATAATGGTTAAATGAATTCATACCTGGATTTTGAAAAGTAGAATCAGGCTTTTGACCGTCCCACCTTTCCCAAATAGTGGTGGCTCCCATTTTTACAGGGTAAAGCCAGGAAGGATAAGTCTCCTGCAGCAACAGCTTGTAGGCCACTGAATCGTAACCAAAACGGGTAAGCACGTGGCACAAATAAGGTGTTCCCAAAAAGCCTGTTGTGAGATGGTTGTTATAAGACGCCACGTTATCGGCCAACCTTTTTGCAGCGCTTTCTCTCATCTCTTCGGGTAGCATGTCGAAGTTGAGAGCAAGCACGTATGCAGTTTGAGTTCCGGACACCATTCTACCATTTGGCGTAATGTATTCCTTTAAATAAGCTTCTTTTACATTCCGCAACAAATCGCTGTACTTCTGTACATCTTCGTTTTTCCCCAGCACCTTTGCGGCGTTAATAATCAACTGCAATGAATGAGCGAAGAAGCTCTGGGTGATAAGATATTTGTCTGTAACTGCAGACCGGCCGTCCAAATCGTCGAAAGGGCGGTAGAACAGCCAATCTCCAAAATGAAAACCTTTGTTCCAAAGATGATCTGTACTGTTCTCCTGCATAAACTTGATCCACTCCTGCATACTTGGGTACTGGTCTTCTAATATTTTTTTGTCGCCGTAGGCCATATACATGTTCCAGGGAATAATGGTAGCAGCATCAGCCCAACCCGCAGAGCCCGAAGAATTAGGACCCAAAACATTCGGAACTACGTGCGGCACCCTTCCATCGGGCTGCTGATCCGCAGCTACATCTTTCAGCCATTTCGAGAAAAAGTTGTGGACGTTCATGTTAAACGCTGCAGT
>DASQNW010000439.1:0-2828 GCA_035644775.1 Chitinophagaceae bacterium
AACTGCAGGTGTTGAAGACAGGAGTAAAGTTTGAGTTCAGGATTTCAAAATGGGGTACCAACGACGCAGTGACGCTGAAAAAAGAAGAGATCGACGACAAAACAGTATATGTGCTGGGTGGAAACAAGGCTCCTAAAAAACTGAAATCAGAGATCACGTTCAAACAAGTGAATGGCAGCTATTTAGCAGAATCCAAAACCTCGTACTCTTATGATGCCTCGGGTAACCTGTTGAGAATAGAATATTACAAGCGGAAAGCAGACAACACACCATTTCTTGCCATGACAGACAGATTTGATTATACAGGAAACAAAGTACAAAAGATCAGCCGCGTGGATGAGCAAACGAATTCGCCAATCAGCACCATTTCATTCACCTACGACCACCAGGGAAAAGTAATCGCCATGAACGAAAAGACTGTGAATGGCGAAACCAACGGCAGGGTGCAATATCATTATTATGAGCGGCCGGAAATTTCCATCAATTACCAGTACGCAGGCAAGACAGACGAAATGGACTATTCCATGGTGTTCAGGAATGGAAATAAAGTTGAGGATGCCGCTACCACCACTAATCACAGTAATGAACTCGGTACTTACAGCTACGATTTCAACATCAATCCATACCGCCACATGAACTGGCCCAACCTTTTTTTATCGAACAGCTCGAAAAACAATCTAACCTTTCAAAACAAAACTTACAGTGGAAATTATCCTGCAGCAGAACCTTACAGCTTGACGTACACCTACGATGCTGACGGCTATCCTACAGAAGTGATCAAAAATTTTAAAACCTACCCTGGGGGACAATACGGCTTCTCCACCAAAACGGTATTCAATTATTAAATCCTTTGAAGACCGGTTCTGTGAAAAACCAATTTTTTACATTACTTCACAATACTAAATCATGATAAACAAAATACTTTTCGTTGCAGTGATGGCCCTTACCTCCTGCACCGCCGCAAAACTTTCCATTCCATCCACCTTCAGCAGCCAATCAACCAAAATGGACGTAAAAGGTTTAAATGGATGGATGATCAACCAGAAGTTAACTTTCGGACCCTATGCTACTTCAAACATCAAAAGAGGCTGGGATTTCAGTAGCTCTTTACAATGGACGAAATTCGGGATGAGCCCTGAAGAAATGCTGTTAAAGGTCTTTCATATAGACACAGACAAGAGGAATCTGAATCAAAGAAATAAATTCAGGTACACGCTTGAAGACGGCAAGAACATCACCGAAATATATGCCACTGAAAAGTTCACCGAAAAGCAGCTGGTGTATAAAAGCAACAATCCCTACATTGGTAATGTATCGCAAACAAACAGGTATGAATATGCGTTTACCGCGGCCATTTTACCACTTACCGGAAATGCAAAAGAGCCCTGGTCATTGGTGTTGATCAACCGCTACGACCGGGCAAATGATACTGCAAGAAAATTGTTCGACAGGCCGTATGTGGAGGAAGAAGGTTATGCCACCAACGGAAAAGAAACCATCAACGTGCGGCCATTGCGTATTGATAACGTAACTACCAAAAGCGGGAAGGACACCAAGGTTTTTGGCGGTAAGTATTTGTCGGGGTATGAGCTGCAATGGGATGGCGGTGTAGTGGGCATCATTGACATACTTGATAATTCTGTATGGCTGTATAACGACATGGAAGCGTCGGAAAAAATTATACTCTCCTCTGTTGCATCTGCCATTTTGCTAAAGCGAATGCAGGATGTGCAAAAAGACAAAGATCAACTCTCGGATTAATTGTGGTAGCTGTAGAAGAAAATATCATTGATATGCTCGAGGGCTCTCTTGCGAACAAACGTAAATCGCAGGAGGCCCTCTTTCGTCACTTCTATGGCTTTGCCATGACGGTTGCACTTCGTTATTCGCGTGATGAAATGGATGCAGCAGACATCGTTAGCCATGCATTTGTGAAGATCTTCAAGAGTTTGCACAGCTTCGATAGCAGTAAAGGATCGTTACATGCATGGGTAAAAAGGATAGTAGTAAACGAAGGATTGGATCACATAAAAAGCAGGGAGCGATTTTCGGAGAATGTAGAATTGGAAACTGTGCCCGAGCCGGAAATTAAAAGTTCGGTAATTGAACAAATGGGGGCTGATGAAATTATGGACCTGGTGAAGAAGCTACCGCCGGCAACACATGCGGTGTTTGTGTTGTATGCAGTAGAAGGATACAATCACCGCGAGATTGCTGAAAAACTAAACATAAGCGAAGGAACCTCTAAATGGCACCTGAGCGAAGCCCGGAAAACGTTACAAAAACAACTTGAGTATCTAAACAACTAATGGATCAGCGACTGAGATATGAACAACTAATTAGCGAGAAGCTGGAGGCCTTACCCATACCCGATATGGCTGATGCTATCTGGGCCCGCATAGAAGCGCAGCTGGATATAGATCTGCCTACCGACGATGGAGGTGGAACTACGCCGGATGCACCTTCCGGACCTGGCATGATAGGCTGGGGATTGTCAGTTGTTATCATTGCCCTGATCACTGCTTTTCTTATCAATAAAAACAAACCTGCTTTAAAAGATTCAACTATCAAATTACCTGCTACGCAAAACGAACAAACAACACCTGCATTAGCGCCTGGCACAGGGCCACCCCCGTCTGATAACAGCAGGACCTTCAGCAATCGTCCCCTGGAACAAAGTGTCGTAAACAATGCAGCACCCTCCGATACAACGAATGGGCAGAGCGTTGTTTCTGCCGCGCCGACAACGGCAGACAGCATACAAGTTGCAGCTCCGGGTGTGGAAACAACAGCTGCAACAACGGACACCATACCGGGTGTGAAGAAAA
>DASQNW010000440.1:0-2561 GCA_035644775.1 Chitinophagaceae bacterium
GCATTCCTGATGGATGGATGGGGCTGGATATCGGTGCACTGGCGTGCGATATGTTTACGAAAATCATCCACAACTCGAGAACAATTTTATGGAATGGACCGATGGGTGTTTTTGAAATGGACAAGTTTCAGCACGGCACTAAAGCGGTGGCATTGGCTGTAGCAGAAGCTACGGAGAAAGGAGCCTTTTCACTCGTGGGTGGCGGTGATAGCGTAGCTGCCGTAAACAAGTTTGGATTTGCCGATAAAGTGAGCTATGTGTCCACAGGTGGTGGAGCGATGCTTGAGTATTTTGAAGGCAAGGAGTTGCCGGGTATTGCCGCTATAAAGCAGCAGGCCTAAGCTTTAGCAAAACGGTAAAGCACTTGCGCCAGGATAATTGTAACTTCGCTGTGTAGAAACACCGCATGGGGGTGTTTGGTTTTGACAGCATAGATCTTTGAAAGTGCAAGCATGCCGAGCGTTGGATAATTAGCTCGTAAATCTGAATATTCGAACATCAAATGGCGAATCTAACTTTGCCATGGCTGCCTAATCAGTGATTAAGTAGTCATTAGGGCCGCAGCGCAGGTTAGCCTATTACCAAGTGCTGCCGCCGACTTAAAATAACAATAGGTTGCGGCAATTGAAGGCTGTGACGATTGCTTAAGACTATTCAGCTAAGGAAATTGTTGGTTTGTTTCGTTCCTGCACTTTCCCGACAATCAATTCGGAAATAAGCATGTAGAAAGCTTTCGACGAGTATGTTTGGACACCGGTTCGACTCCGGTCACCTCCACCTTTTTAACAAGCCTAAAAGCCTGCAAATCTTATGATTTTCAGGCTTTTTGCTTTTGAACATGATTGAATTCCTCCGAATTGCCACGTATTTCTATTGAGTCAATTGGTGAGTTCCAGACCTCGGAAAATTTCTCACCAGATCTGTTGGATTCTGCTGATAAGCAACCTGTCAATTTTAGACAGGTCTTTTCCAGGCTGGCTGCAAATCTGATTTTATTACTCCTAAGATTGGATAATGGTGAACAAGACTTTTGGCTCGGTGCTTTACCTCAAAAACAAACCATCATCAACAGGGCTCTCTGCCGATTTACATGCGCTGAACAGTAGATGGTAAAGAGCAGAAGTGGCGACCATGCATCTGTAAGGACCCCGAGAAATGAAACTCTTCCTCGGCCAATGACAATAATAAGGAAGCAAAGATCTTAAATGCTCACCTGGACATTTTGAAAAGTAAAATCCACAAATAGTCGCGGAATGTATTAGATGGTATTTATAGTACTCCAGGTTGAACGAAGACTGAATGTTTTGTAACTATTTTCAGGAAAATTTTAGGTGTGCATCCTCTTCAACGTAAGGAAAAAGACTGTTTAAACTGTGGGACGCTTGTTCAAGGTCGTTTTTGCCACGTCTGCGGGCAAGAAAACATTATAGCCCATAAAAGTTTTTTAAGCTTGGTAACCCACTTCGTCTACGACGTCTTCCATTTCGACGGAAAGTTTTTCGACACTTTAAAATATTTATTTTCCAGCCCAGGTAAAGTGGCAAAAGAATATACACTTGGAAAGAGGGCGAAATATTTAGATCCAGTCAGAATGTATCTATTTACATCAGCAATTTTCTTTTTAGTTTTCTTTTCACTAAATCAAACCCGAATAGATTTCAATTCTAAAGAAAATTTGATACTGGACCTGGGTGATCGAATGGAACTGGCAATGGTACTATCCGATAGAGCGAGGAAGTTTCCAAATGATTCGGCCATTAGGAAACAGATGGAAAGCCTGTTGGATTCTACAAAACAAATACGTTTGATAGCCTATCATGGCAATGATAGCAGTAGTGCTGTACAATTCAGAGGAAGTTGGTTTATTTTAAATGCCAGGGAAGATACTTTCGGACTATTGAATGGAGAACCCAAGAACTGGATAACGCGTAAGCTTTCTTCTAAGAGTGAAGAGTTTAAGAACCAATATAAGGGCAATTATGATGAGGGAGCGAACAAGCTTTATTCTAGTTTTTTACGACGACTCCCATATGTGTTTTTCCTTTCTCTACCTTTTTTTGCGGGTATATTGAGTTTGATTAGCAGCAAGAAAGAAAACCTTCTTTACAGTGATCATGCTGTGTTTACATTATACTTGTACGTATTCACCTTTATATTGTTATTGTTAGGACTTAGTCTAAATTTTTTTGAAAAGCTGTCGGGGTGGGGCATTTTCCGGTGGTTAATTACAGGGTTATCAATACTGTGGCCTCTTCATTTGTTATTGAGTATTCAAAGGTTTTATAGTATCAGTTATACCCGAGCCGTTGCGAGATTAGTTGTCTTATGTATTCTTGCATTTTTTGTGATGTTATTGTTATTCTTGGTTTTTATTTTGATTCTCTTTATTTAGTTAGCGGGGCCAGCCAGAGCGAGTTGGTGCCTTAGTTTTAAGCAATCTGTTGAGCAATATCATGATGTCGATGGGTTGAACAGGTAGCATGGAGCTCATTCTATGTAACATTTGACAGTTACGCAGCAACAATCTAAGCTGCAATGACTACAGTCTCTGTGATCTTAGC
>DASQNW010000441.1:0-9093 GCA_035644775.1 Chitinophagaceae bacterium
CTTAAACATCAGCGGCATTTCTGCTAATGGCATTACCATTTCAACAGAGGCGGCAACTGAAGCGTTTGATGAGCCTTTGACTTATGCACAGACGCTTAGTATTGCAAGCCTGTTTATCGATTAATAGAAATCGATCTTTAAGAGCTTTGTTTTAGGCTTGGATAACTACACTGGCACCTTTTCAGGTGCCGGTGTTTTTTTATAGAGTTGACATATCAATCACGAAGCGATACCGCACATCACCTTTGAGCATTCGTTCGTATGCTTCGTTGATCTGGCTAATAGGAATCACTTCTACATCTGAAGTTATATTGTGTTCAGCACAATAATCCAGCATCTCCTGGGTTTCTGGTAAACCTCCAATGAGAGAGCCTGCGATACTTCTTCTGTTAAAAATTAAATTGAATGCAGCAACCTGTGCCGGCTCCGGCGGAGCGCCAACGCAAATCATTACACCATCAGTTTTGAGCAATGCTAAGTATAAATTGTAGTCGTGCGGAGCAGATACAGTGTCGATGATGAAATCAAAATAATTACCAAGACTCTTTAGTTGAGCCTCATCTTTCGTCAAAGCAAATTTATGAGCACCCAATCGTTTTGCGTCTGCTTCTTTCGAAGGTGATGTGCTCAGCATAGTTACTTCAGCGCCAAAGGAGGCAGCAAACTTTACAGCCATATGGCCAAGGCCGCCAAGCCCAAGCACACCAACAGTATGCCCTTTACCAACTTTCCAATGCCGCAGCGGCGAGTATGTAGTGATGCCAGCACAAAGGAGCGGAGCCACGCCTTCAATCTGCAGTTTTTCTGACACCTGCAACACGAATTCTTCTCTCACAACTATTTGGTTCGAATAGCCACCATAGGTTACAGTTTTGCCGTCTTTTTCTATGCCGTTATAGGTTCCTACCCAGCCATTACTGCAATATTGTTCCAGTCCATCTTTGCAGTTTACACAGTGGCGGCAAGAGTCCACAATGCAACCTACTCCAACCAAATCTCCCTTTTTAAATTTTTGAACGCTACTTCCTACGTTTACCACGCGGCCAACAATTTCATGGCCAGGCACCATTGGAAAAATGCTGTTTCCCCACTCGTCACGCACCTGGTGAATATCGGAATGGCAAACCCCGCAATGAGTTATTTCTATATGTACATCGTTTTCCCTTAAGTCCCTTCTTTCAAATGAAAATGGTGCGAGAGAAGCTGTTTTGTCTTTAGCTGCATATCCCTTTGCTGCAATCATAAGTTCAACTTTTGTTAAGAAACAAATGTAAGTGTTAGTCGTTCACCGAAACTGACCAAAAAAATTTCGTGCATTATTGAAGACAATGCATGAACTTACTCGGGATGCTTAGATTCTTCGTTTATGATAATGTTGGTTATCTAGTTGCGCAATACAGCTCATTTCTAATGCTGGTTGCGTAAAAAGGCTCCAATCAGGTGATCGCCTACTGTAGCTGCCATCGGCATTCCGATTTATCTTTGAGCCATGGAAGAATTGGTGCAGCAAATTGATCAATACAAAAAAGAGATCGAAGGAATCCAGATCAATGACCCACAGCAGCTAGAGGAATTTCGCATTAAATACCTCGGTTCAAAGGGCATTGTGAAAGGATTGTTTGGAGCAATGAAATCTGTTCCCGCTGAGCGGAAAAAAGACTTTGGGCAGGTGTTGAATGACTTCAAGCAAATGGCCGAGAACAAGTATGAAGTTTCAAAAACTGCAGTTGCAACAAACGGCAAGGAAAACACTGTTGATACTATTGATCTTACGCTTCCTGGCGATGCTATTGCCGTTGGCACAAGGCACCCAATTAGTCTGGTGCGAAAGAGAATCATAGACATTTTTCACCGTCTCGGCTTTGCTGTAGCAGATGGTCCGGAAATAGAAGACGACTGGCACAACTTTACGGCGCTTAATCTGCCGGAGAATCACCCAGCACGTGATATGCAGGATACTTTTTACCTAAACAAAAATCCTGACTGGCTGCTGCGTACCCACACAAGCAATGTCCAGATAAGAGAGATGGAAAAAGGAGATCTGCCCATCCGGATTATTTGCCCGGGCAGAGTGTATAGAAATGAGACCATCTCAGCCAGGGCGCACTGCTTTTTTCATCAGGTTGAGGGTTTATATATAGATGAAAATGTAAGCTTTGCGGATCTAAAGCAAACGCTCTACTTTTTTGTTCAGGAAATGTTTGGTAAAGAAATAAAAATTCGTTTTCGACCTTCTTACTTTCCGTTTACCGAACCTAGTGCCGAAATGGATGTGACCTGCACGATTTGTGGCGGATCAGGCTGCTCACTCTGTAAAGGTTCTGGATGGGTAGAGATTCTGGGTTGTGGCATGGTACACCCTAAGGTTCTGGAAAATTGCGACATCGACAGCAGCAAATACACTGGCTTTGCATTTGGAATGGGCGTGGAACGGATAACGCAGGTAAAGTACAATGTGAATGATCTCAGGTTGTACTCGCAAAACGACATTCGGTTTCTTAGACAATTCGTAAGCGCTTTATAACTCAAACCGTTGCGGCACAAAGATGATTCTATTTCCAATTTTAAAACAGCAGATTACAGATGTTTAGAACACTGAGATCGTTCGGATGCGGTTGTGCAGGACTCATTGTTGTGGTTGTAATACTGATAGTCATCTTCGGCTTTTCTATGCTAGTGCAAATTCTCCGGGCTGTTTTCCACTGGGATTGATTACGCAGATGTCATGTAAAAAAATGACACGATAGTTTTCGTACATCTGCTTTTTCCTCCATTCAAATTCTACCTGGTCAGCTGGTAAAACTTAGCTGGTTTCTTCTACTAAATTGTCGGTGTTTTGGAGAAAACCTCCAAAATGAAACCGGTTGCTGTCTGTATAGCTTTCATTTGCTGCTCCCTGATTGCATTTTCGCAGGCAAATAAGGGATCAATCAATCTGAAGGTGCTTGATCATGAAGGAAAGAGAGTAGAAAATGCAACTTTGGAAGTGCTAAGATCAACCGATTCATTGCTGGTGAAGAGCGGAATTACCGATGAAAATGGATTCGCTGAGATAGTTCAATTACCCTCAGCTTTATACCTGGTAAAAGTGAGCACTGTTAATCATACCCCCGTATTTATACAGGTGTCAATTAACAGCAGCCAACAGGCTGCAATTGTACACGAGGTAGTGCTTTCTCCTAAATCGGCGCAACTGCAGGCAGTTACTGTTACTGCAAAAAAGCCTTTCATTCAAAAGTTGTCTGACAGGATCGTCGTGAATGTAGAAAACAGCATTGTAAGCGCAGGCAGTTCTGCGTTGGATGTGTTGGAGCGCTCGCCGGGAATAACTATCGACCAGAACGATGCCATAAGCTTGAGGGGCCGCTCCGGTGTGATCATTATGATTGATGGTAAACCCACGCCAATGACCGGGGCTGATCTCGCTAACTATCTTCGAGGGCTCCCTAGCAATGCCATTGAAAGAATAGAAATAATCACAAACCCCTCCGCTAAATACGATGCTGCCGGAAACTCAGGGATCATAGACATCAGAATGAAAAAAGACCAGCGTCTTGGCGTCAACGGCACAGCCACTGCAGGGTACGGGCAAGGGGTATATCCAAAAGCTAATGCAGGCAGCACATTAAACTACCGCAATAAAAGACTCAATCTCTTTGGCAATTACAATTATGCGTACAGAGAGAATCTGAATCATCTGATCATCAACCGGAACTTTTATGAAAATGGAGTATTCACCGGATCGGATGACAAAGACAACTACTCATTCATGCCCTTCAATTCACACACGGCACGGATTGGTGCTGATTTTTTCCCTTCAAACAAAACCATTATAGGGATTGTGGTGAACAGCAGCTTCAACAGCTTCAGACGTAGAGCAGAGATAGGAACAATGATATACGACATTTTCAAGCAACCGGACTTTTCGTTCCTGACAATCGGCACCAACAAAGATGCGTTCAGCAACAGCGTAGGCAATATTAACTTCAAGCACACTATCGACAGTGCAGGCAGAGAGATCACTGCGGACGTTGATTATGGAATATTTAATTCAAGTTCTCTCACGAGAACAGCCAGTGCTTTTTATAACTTGAATGGAACATCAAAAAGAGAAGACGATATACTTGATGGCGACCAACAGGGGCTACTTACACTGAAGACTGCAAAGGTGGATTATACACATCCGATGAAGAAAGGCGGAAAGTGGGACGCGGGGATAAAAAGCAGCTATGTCTCTTCCGATAATGATGCAAAATTCTTCAACGTCTTCAGTTCGGGCGCTGTTGTTGACGATGCAAAGACGAATCGTTTCTTTTACAAGGAATACAACAATGCGGCTTATATCAACCACAGCAAAGAGAAAAAGAAATTTAGTTATCAGTTAGGTTTGCGTGGAGAGCAAACGCATATCAAAACACGACAAGTAAAAGGCGACCGGAAATTCAGAAATGATTACTTCAAGCTTTTTCCAAGCGCCTTCTTCAATTATAAGCTGAAAGAAAATAAAACCCTCGGAGTGTCTGTCAGTCGCCGGATAGACAGGCCGGGCTACTCGCAACTAAATCCCTTCCTCTTCCAGATTGATGCAACCATTTATTCTACTGGCGAACCTCACCTACAACCGCAGATGACCTGGTCTTATGAAATGAGCTACACACTTAAAAATCTCAGCTTCACTGTAGGCTACAGCCGAACAACCGATCCTCAAACAATAGTACTATCGAAAATACTCGATGTGATACCTGGTTTTGAGATTAAGCCAGGCCAGGATTCAAACATTACAGTGCAGATCCCTGTCAACTTAATTCGCTCGGATTATGTAGGTTTTACTGCTACTACTCCGATTCGGATCAACAAGTGGTGGAACATGGTAAACAACCTGAATTTCTATTATAATCACTTCAATGGAAATATTGGTGGCGCCTCACTAAGCAACGGTGCTCCCGCGGCAAACATCCGCACCAACAACAGCTTCAATTTAAAGAAAGGATGGTCTGCCGAACTGAACGCCAGCGTAAACACAGGCGGACGGTCAGGATACATGGTGATGCAGCCGCAGTGGGCTTTAGCAGTAGGCGCACAAAAGACGGTGCTTGAAGGCAAAGGAACTATACGCTTCAACATGACTGACATTTTTTGGACTAATCGCCCCCGTGCAACTGTTACCTATGAAGGAAGCTATATTGAGCACTGGCATGCCTATCGCGAATCAAGAGTTGCCAATCTTAGCTTCACCTATAAGTTTGGTAACAACAAAGTGCAGGCAGCAAGGCGAAGAACCACTGCTTCAGAAGAAGAGCAACGTAGGGCAGGATCGTAGCTATCTGAAATCAGGCATTCAAGGGGTGCTTGGTGGCGCTGCGATTTTTTAGTAGCTGCAGGTGTGGCTGCACCAGGCTTATAGTGTGTTTGTTTAAAAAGCTTTTTAGGTGCTTGTAAAAATGACTGTAGTCGTAATAACCAAAAGCTGAAAATTGAAAGTTTTCCGGTTCGCTTATAAAGCTTTCCACAGCCTTTCTAATCCGCATTATCTGCAGTGCTTGTTTGCTGCTGATGCTCGTGGCAGCTTCGAAATAGCGCTGCAATGTTCTGCTGCTGATCTTGTGTTCTTTGGAGAGCGAAGTTACCCGTGCTGAGAAATTATTGTTTGCAGCCGATTCTTTAAGTATTGTGGTTACAATGTTCACATGCTTCAGTGAGCCTGAGTGTTGCTCAACGATTTTTGTATAGTGTAGACTGATAATCTCTACCCTCTTGCTGAATGATTGTGCATTCTTGATTTTGCTGATAATGGAACGGTCAAGTAAATAAGCAAGTGGAAAAATGTACTCCCTGTATTCGAAAAAGTTGATCTTCTTTTCAAATACTACAGGCGATACTTTGAATTTGATACCAAAGATCTTATTGCCAGGTGTATGATGGCAGATCATGTATTTATGCCTCGGTAAAAAACTATCAGATTTTACCTCAAAATGTTCCCGCTCCAGCTGCATAATAAAGGGCGTGCCGAGGTTAATTAAATAGGTGTATCCTACATTTGGAAATAAAGCATCAGAAAAACCCTGCGGATAATCAACCCACAAACAATCGAAATCAGTCTCCCAAAAAAAATCTATAAACTGCGACAAAGGCTGTTTTGCAAATTGCCTGTGATAGCGGTGTTCAAAATGGTTTCTATCAAAAAATTCTACATGCTGCACTAGTGCAAGGTAAGCTCGGCGAATAGCAGTTAGGGACTAACTTAGCTGCTTTTTAAGAAAGCGTTAAGCATACCTGTTGTAGATGAGCAGCAATACGCAGCAAAAAATTGTTATCATTACTGCCCCGTCGGGTGCGGGAAAAACGAGCATCACTCGCTATCTGCTTAAAAAATATGCTGACCGGCTTGCCTTTTCAATATCGGCAGCAACGAGGTCGCCAAGGGGTTACGAGCAAAATGGGGTGGATTATCATTTCATGAGCATTGAAGAGTTTACGAGCAAAATACAACACGAGGAATTTTTAGAGTGGGAAATGGTGTATGAAGGAAAATACTACGGCACGTTGAAATCAGAATTGCAAAGAATATGGAGTGAAGGCAGGGTGCCGCTGCTGGATATAGATGTGAAAGGTGCCATTCATGTGGAGCAGCAATATCCCGAAACAACATTGTCATTGTTTATAGAACCGCCTTCCATCGACGAATTGAAGCGCAGGCTCAGCTCCAGAGGCACAGAAGATGAATCGTCATTAAACGCAAGAATCAGCAAGGCCTCGTACGAGCTTAGTTTCAAACATTCATTCGATTGTGTGATCATCAACTCCAATCTCGAAAAAGCCTGTGCGGAAGCAGAGGTCATAGTTTCTGATTTTATTAAGTAGCAGGCTTTACGAACTTTTATATCTTTACTTCGATGATAGCCGTAACAACGCTTGTTTGGTTCTTTGTAACCATACTAATGATGGGCTTTTTTGCGGGAATTGAAATGGCTTTTTTCAGTGCTAATCGATTTGGTATTGAACTTAAGAAAAAACAAGGCAGACCTGGAGCTGAGCTGCTTTCCAGGTTTTTCGATAATCCTGAACTCTTTCTTTGCACCGCTTTAATTGGCTTCACCCTTTCCCTTGTTTGTTTTGCGCTGATGTTTAGCATCGTTATGCAACCCATCTGGAACTATGCACAGCTGGGCGACAAAGGGCAATACACCATATTTGTAGACATCGTCATAGCCACACTTATTGTATTGATCCTGGCCGAGTTTATGCCGAGGGCAATCTTCCGGGCCCGAAGTAATATTTTACTTTCCCGGTTGGTTTGGGTAATAAATATCTTTTACCAGTTGCTACAGCCCTTGGCTGCAGCCTTCCTGCAATTGTCTAACTGGGTGTTGAGGTACGTGTTTAATGTTCGGGTGAATGAAAAGAAAGATGCTTTTACCCGCATCGATCTTGAAACCTTATTCCAGGAAAACGAGGATTCGGAGTTTGAGCCGGAAGAGCTGAACACCGACTTGTTTGAAAATGCATTGGAGTTACCGAAGATCAAGATCAGGCAGTGTCTGGTACCCAGGAAGGAAATTGTAGGAGTTGAAAGCAGGCAGAGCGTAGAAGAGGCCAGGCAAAAGTTTATTGAAACGAAACTCAGTAAACTGATAGTTTACGATGGCAATATCGACAATATTGCAGGCTATATTCACCAGTTGGATATGTTCAAAAACCCTAAAAGCCTACAGGACATTCTCTTGCCTATCCCAGCCGTGCCGGAAAGCATGAGTGCTACCGACCTGATTGGAATATTGACAAAAGAAAGAAAAACCATAGCATGGGTAGTAGATGAGTTTGGAGGTACTGCGGGAGTGATAACGATGGAAGATGTGCTCGAGGAGATTGTAGGCGAAATTCAGGACGAATATGACAGCGAGGAGTTTGTAGAAAAGCAGATTTCAGAAAACGAATATATATTCTCAGGCAGGCTGGAGCTGGATTATATCTGTGAAAAATACAGCCTCGAGTTTTCAGGTAATGATTCTGAAACTTTATCTGGCTACATTATAAACTACCACGAGACGATTCCGCGACAGAAAGAAAGGATCATCATTGACGATTATGAGTTCGATGTGCTCAATGTAAGCGATACCCGAATCGAAATGGTAAAGCTTAAAGTTCTCAAGTAAAAGTACTCATCATTCAAAACTTGCGTTTATCCCAAAGGGGTTTTACCTTTTAGGTGATAACCTTATTATTGTTTTATCAAAACGCCATATGGTTCAAAAAATATTAATAACGCTTGCTTTCGTTGGGCTGGCCAGCTGTGCTGTTGGACAGGTGAAAACTAGGTCAAGTGTGATAGTACACTCTGCTGCTCCTGACACAGTTAAAGCGAAAAAACCTGTTTTGGCTATAACCGACAAGGTAAAGGGCAGCAAGCTAACAGAAGGTCTTTTTTCGGTGTACCAGGATACTGCCAGCGGCTCTATGCAGCTTTACGTAAAAAAAGATCAGCTGGGACGAGAATATATTTACCAAAGCTTTTCTATCAGCGGCCCTACTGCACTTTACCTGAACCAAAGCATGCACCGCTCTACCTTTGTATTCAGGGTGGAAAAGTCTTTTGACAAGTTGGAGTTCACCAGGGTAAATACGGCTTTTTATTATGACTCCACCAATGCCATCAGCAAGACCAAGGATGTGGACAAACCGGAAGCAGTATTTGCTTCTGAAAGGATCTTCGGCGAGGATTCTTCAGGTTATCTTATCCAGGCCGATGCTTTGTTTTTAAGTGAGCGGATGGATCCCATCAAACCGGTTATCCAGCCAAGTTTCTTCAGTATGCCCACTTTTAGCCTGGGCGGCCTTAATCCTTCAAAATCACGGTACCACAGCATTCGCTCTTACCCAAGCAATACAGATGTGGTGGTGGACCTTGCCTACGACAATCCTGGTGCCTTTGTTCAGGGAGGCGATGATATCACGGATCCACGTTATGTGCGCATACGCATGCAGCATAGCTTTATAGAAATGCCTCAGAACGATTACAAGCCACGCCTCGACGATCCCCGGGTTGGCTATTTCACCAGTATGGTAACGGATCAGACAAGCATCAGCGCAGCACCG
>DASQNW010000442.1:0-3079 GCA_035644775.1 Chitinophagaceae bacterium
ACTTCATGGAAAACTTTTGGGGCAATCAGTTCCTGGAGTTGCCGGAAAATAAGCATATTGCAGCCTTGTTACGGAAGTCGCGTCATGGCATCAAGCTGGTAGGTGAAACGAAAAAAAAAGTGCAGCTCATTTTAAACAAAATGCTCTGTGCTATCAATGGCGAACGTATTGTTCTTTTGCTGGAGGCTCTTAATGAAATTGCCTTGTCGGACAAACTTGTACTCTTGTCTTCGCAAACGTTTCAGGCCAATCATAACGAATACGAAACTGAGCGGATTAATGAGATTTACAATTACACGATGAACAATTTTAAAAAGAAAATCTCATTGGAGGAAATTGCTAAAATTGCGTACGTGAGTCCTAATTCATTTTGCAGGTATTTCAAAGCGCAAACTGGTAAAACGTATTCCAAATTTCTGATAGAAATACGGGTGGGCCACGCCTGCAAACTATTGATTGAAGATAAATTCAGCACAAGCAAGATCTGTTATGAAAGCGGTTTCAACAACTGCTCTAACTTCAACCGGCATTTCAAAATGGTAACCGGCAAAAGTCCGCTCGAATATAAAAATGCATTTTCCAATAAAGGACTGTGAGTTGTTTTCAAGCAAATCCTAAGCAGGTTAACGCTTGCACAATTGCGTTTCAACGAATTTTTATATTAGTCATTCCTGACTAACATGCTTTAACGTATGGTTATTTGGATTCAGAAAGGAGTGCAACCCTAAATGCACATTGTGGTGAGTGGAACCTATTTTCCATAGGTTTTAGGAATGTTTGAAGTTTGGTAACGGCGATAGAAAAGGTCATTCTTCTATTGCCCACAGACAATGCTAAAAAGAATCAACGGCGTGTGCATGATATTGTGCCGGTTTATCAATGCATAGCGGTTGGTCCTATTGGAAGAAGTAGTTTACCCATGTACATGGCTAAAGGCCAAAAATGAAAAGAAAATAAAAAGTTGTTTCATCCTGCTTTTAATTATAGGATACTATGTTCTAATCGTATTTTTTCGCCTTTCTTCATCTGGTATTGAAAAACGCTATTCGCAACTTTTATTTTTTTCTTATTGATCAAAATAGTTGTTCCTGTTTGCCATGGAAGGTTTAATGTAACAACACCACCTGCTTCGCTTTCAATTTCTATCCAATGTACGGTTCCTACTTTTAATGATGAACTAACCAGAAATGCACCTGCTGCCCTTAACGTTTGAAAAGGCGCATCTTTTGTTTTCGGCCAGTTTGGAAAAAATTTTATAATCCCATTATAGCTTTGCATCAGGCACTCATTAAGCACCACTGGCAGGGCAAAATTTTCCAACCATATTCCCATTTTCGCCATCCAGTTAAACGACCCGTCATGATACCGGCCATGCACCTGCAAGATCATATCCGTGCATGTTCCATTTGGTAAAAGGCAATAATTTATCTGACGCTTGAACTTTTCCAGATCAAGTATACCTAACCGTGCTGCCTGAAGATTCAGAAATACAAGCTCATTCCCGCCTTCGTTCTGATGGTTGCGGTAAGTATTCACCAGTATGTCATAGGTGGCTTTGGGTGAATGGATCCCATGTTCTTCGCCCGGAAAAACGGAAGCCAGTGTATTGAGTGTATTGAATATAACATCCACAGTTTCATTTGGCACACCCACAATCACATCGCCATAAGTGGATTTCTTTATCGTATAATCCGGAAAATGTGCCAGAATATTTTTTACGCTTTTGATAATCGAAGCATCTTTCTTTTCAAGCTCCAGAACGTTGCTGGCTTGCAAGTAAGCGTTGAAAATAAACTTGATCAGGGTCAGATCAACATTACAATCGTAATCGTATTTAAATCCGGGGGTCAGTGAATACAATTCAGGTGCTACCGTAGGAAACACATGATAGTTATCATCGCCCCATTGCTTGCCATGCGCATCTGGCCGTGACATGTAATCCACTAAAAAGAGCACCGCCTCCCTGATCGGGGAATAGGCCCGCTCTTTTAAATAAATCGTGTCCTGCGTATATAGATAATGCCACCAAAGGCCCTGAACCGTCCAGGGAGTTTCGCAGATTTCCCAACCCCAGTCCGGAACCGGGAAAGGCATGATGGACATGTCGACAGGATAAGCCGAATGCGGAAAGAAAGCGCCTCGCATTCCGTAGTACTCCTTCGCCCATTTTTGACTCACAGGAAGGATGTGATGCACCAGATCGGTGTAGGCCAGGTTTTTATCTACATGGTTTGATGAGAATGCAAGCCAGAAGGGTTGCTGTGTATTGTAATTCATGTGGTAGTCGCCATGCCAGGCAGTACCAATATTGCCATACATCCAGTTGGCAAAGAGGCCCGGGCAGGTAACACCTGGCTTTACAGCGCAATTATAAAAATAAAGGTTCCGATACCAGGTTTCTTCTAAAAGCCGGTCATTCACTGCCACTGCCGACTTATCCCAGTATTCATTCCATACTTCCTCCGAGGCGTGTTGAATTTTTACATAATGATCGACTGATGGTTTCTGAAATGCCGGGAGCGAAGTTGTAATTGCCGATGCAGGGCCTTCTTCTAACTTTACCAGGCCTACAAATGCGGTAGTGTCTGCCTGAACGTATCTTTCCAGTTCTCCGATCGATGTCATATTTCCGTTCCAGTCTTGGCGGGTACCGGTTAAAAGCTGGTTGCTTAATACAACGGACAATCGAAATGCCTTGTCTTTGATATGGCCGCCTACGCTGTCGTAGCTCTCCGGTTCAAGATAAGGAAGCACCTGGCGGAAAGAAAGAACATTGGCAGGCGTGTTCATACTAATTTGGTACTTCGGTATCTCTTTTGGTGTTTGCGGATCCGGCATTAATCGAACCCAGTCAAAGAACGAGGGTATAGCTTTCCCGTTCGCATTAATCAGTCTAAACAACAACTGGTCCTGTTCCATGTCAGTAAACACCTGCAGTATGGCTTCTTTTCCATCGTTAATCAGATATACCTCACACAGGCCATTTGCAATATCCAGCTTATGGCCCAAGAGCTCTGTTTTTCTGCGGTCAAATCCAAATATCACCGTTCCACAGGGTATGGGGCGTGGATAAAGCTTT
>DASQNW010000443.1:0-23582 GCA_035644775.1 Chitinophagaceae bacterium
AACCGTATCAACAACCGCTGGTGTTAATACCAATCCTGTTGTTTCTTCTCTCCCGTTATGACCTCCTGCTTCAAATCCTTCAGCTACCACTGCATCGCATCCCGCCTCCTCCGCCTTTTTTGCAAACCTGCTACTGCTTACCACATGCACCACTTTAATTCCTTTATCTTTCAGAGTAGCGGTGTAAAGCTTCGGGTTTCCTGCAGAAGTAAATACTATCGGAACACCCTCTTCAATAATGATGTCGATGTGTTGATGAATGTCTGGATATAATAATGGAAGATTGACTGCAAAAGACTTTTCAGTAGCGTTTTTGCACTTCCTGATATGTTCCCTAAGTATTTGCGGGTACATGCTGCCTGCACCTATGATACCTAACCCTCCTGCATTACTAACAGCGCTGGCAAGCCGCCAACCACTTGTCCAGACCATACCTGCTTGTATAATTGGCAGCTCGATGGAAAGCAGGCGGGTAATACGGGTGTTTAGCATAAAGATGATTACAAAGATGATGAAACTCCCGACCAAAGAGGTAAGTTGTCAAACGAAACAAGCGAGCTATCAATTAAAATCTGTAACTAATAATGAGAGCTATCCCAGGTCGATATTGGTATTGTCGCCGATATTGAGCGACCGGGTTTCACCACGTATGCTGGTATCGCTGCCAATGAGCGACGCGTCCAGGACTATATCAAAAAGGTTGGAATAGGCACCTATTATTGACTCCTTGATAATTGACTGCTCAATGGTGGTGTTTTCGCCTACTGTTACATTAGGTCCGATTATAGAGTTTTTGATATCGCAGTTGGCACCGATACTTACCGGCTGAATCAATACGGTGTTTTCGAAACTGTCATGACATTGAGCTTTATCGCCGAACTTTTTCAAAAGTGTTGCGTTCGATTCCAACAAGGTTTCCTTCTTACCGCAATCAAACCAGCTTTCCACTTTAAAGAGCTTGAACTTGGCACCTTTCTTCAACATACAATCAAGTGCATCTGTAATGCTGTACTCTCCTCTCGTGCGCAAGCCCTGGAGAATATTGTTTTCAAGACACTCGAACAAAAGTGCGGTTTCCTTTACTTTATAGATCCCCACCAAAGCCAGGTTTGACTTTGGTATCTGAGGCTTTTCCACCACGTGGGTTACGTTGCCATAAGTGTCTAATTCAGCCACGCCAAACTCTCTGGGATCATCTACTTTCTTAACGCCCAGCATCGATGAATCACTTTCAATCACCTCTTTCAAATTGCATTCACAAATGGTATCGCCTAGTACAATGAGTATGTCGTCTGAGTCTACAATGGTACGGGTGAGTTTTAATGCATGCCCAATTCCCTGCCGGTCCGACTGGTACACATAATGCGCCTGAATACCGGGGTAGTGAGCTTTTACATAATCCTGAATTTTTTCACCTAAATAACCGACGATGAAAACATATTCTTCAATACCCGCTTCTCTTAATTGGTCAATTATAATACTAAGAACCGTTCTGCCTGCCATAGGTATTAAGGCCTTCGGCTGGGTATAAGTGTGAGGCCTCAACTTGGTGCCGGCACCTGCTACGGGGATAACTGCTTTCATTCAAAGTGTTTTTGATGGCCACAGCACCTGTCCGTTCATTGCCATCTTCAGTGTTCCTACAAGAAGCCGACGAAATTAAAGATTTTAGATAAATCAAAATCTGCGGGCTTAACTAATTGCTTGTCGCTATTTTTGTGCCCTTAAAAATAAGCAATCGCTCATTGCTGATCAGAGCTCCTCAGAATAACAATTCAACATGCAAAGAGATACAGAAATTTTTGATCTGATACAGAAAGAATTACACCGTCAGCGCCAGGGAATAGAACTGATTGCATCAGAAAATTTTACTTCACAGCAAGTCATGCAAGCTATGGGAACCGTGTTGACAAACAAATATGCTGAGGGGTACCCGGGCCGGCGATACTATGGTGGCTGCGAATATGTAGACCAGGTTGAGCAATTGGCTATCGACCGCATTAAAAAAGTTTTTAATTGTGAATACGCAAATGTTCAACCCCACAGCGGGGCACAGGCAAATGCGGCCGTTTTGCTGGCGGTATTGCAGGCCGGGGACAAAATTCTAGGACTTGATCTTGCAATGGGAGGTCACCTCACACATGGCTCTCCTGTTAATTTCAGCGGTAAAATATACCAGGCTTTCTCTTATGGTGTGGAAAAAGAAAGTGGATTGGTAAACTATGTAGAGCTGGAAGAAGTTGCAAGGAGAGAAAAACCCAAAATGATCATTTGCGGCGCTTCTGCATACAGCCGTGACTGGGACTATGCACGTATACGCCGCGTAGCAGACGAAGTAGGAGCCTTTGTGCTGGCCGACATTGCACACCCGGCGGGACTTATAGCAAAGGGCTTGCTATCATCGCCTTTCGAGCACTGCCATTTTGTAACAAGCACCACACATAAAACCTTGAGAGGCCCCAGGGGCGGCATCATACTAATGGGTAAAGATTTCGAAAATACATTCGGAATAAAGGACCCGAAGGGAAATGTGCGCATGATGAGCAACTTGCTTGACATGGCTGTTTTCCCTGGTATACAAGGGGGGCCGCTGGAGCACGTGATCGCTGCTAAGGCAATCTCTTTCGCAGAAATCCTCAGCGAGGAGTTTACAGCATACGCTTTTCAAATACAAAAGAATGCACAAGCTATGGCAAAAGCGTTTGTTGAAAAAGGATATAACATCATTAGCAATGGTACCGAAAACCACCTCATGTTAATTGATCTGAGAAACAAAAACATAACAGGTAAAAAAGCTCAGGAAACTCTCGACAGGGCTCATATAACACTAAATAAAAATGCTGTGCCCTTTGATGACAAGAGCCCTTTTGTCACGTCTGGCATACGTGTTGGTGTTCCGGCTGTTACTACCCGCGGCATGAAAGAAGAACAGATGCAGACGGTCGTTAATTATATTGATCGCGTATTGATGAATGTTGATGATGCTACTATCGTAGCGGCTGTGGCTAAGGAAGTGCATAGCTTTATGGAACAATATCCTCTCTATCCTGAACTTAAATAAATTGGAGTAACATGCTTCAACGAATTCAAAGCATTTGGTTGTTATTGGCATCTGCATTCAATGCTATTACCTTCAGATTCCCATTCTATAGTGGTGACTGGATTAAAGACAAGTTTCTTTATGTGGTTGACCTAAATGCCAAAACTACCTTCTGGTTTACCGTGCTCACGATTCTCTCTGGCGCCATTGCATTCATAACCATTTTCCTTTATAAAAACAGAAAGCTGCAACTTCGGCTTTGTTACCTCGGCCTCTTTCTTACAGCCGTCTTATTGACGATGTACTTTATGGAAATGAAAAATTTTATTGGGGGAAATATCGCTGTTTGGGTAATCTTTTATTTTGCCATTCTCGTGTGCTATATATTGGCAGTGCGAGGAATTCTGAGAGATCAGAAATTAATCAGGAGCCTTGACAGGCTTCGTTAATCGTCCTTACAGTTTTTTCTGATAATGCAATCCAAGGACCTTATAGTCTTGTTGCTGCCAGAATTTATTCCCTGCCTCGTTTGACACATAACAATTCAATTCGGACGCAACACATCCCTTTGATCTCGCGTAAGACTCCACCCACTCCATTAACTGTTGGCCTAATTGTCTGCTTCTGTACTCTGGAGAAATGATAACGTTATCTGGCTCGATATGTCTGCCAACGTAAATCTTTGTCAATGTCCATATACCGCAGATGCCGACCAGCGTCTCTTCATCAAACACACCTACACATTCATAACCTGTCTCGATCATTTCTGCTAATCTGTTTCGTATCTCATCCTGGCTGATGGATGGATTTAGTGCGCTTAGCAAGGGAAGTGTGATGCTAATATTCTCTTTTGGAATGAGTTCAATGCGCATTTTGCTGCTTTTCTTATGATGAATGTACTGCAATAAAACAGTGAGGGCGCCGCACCACGAAGTACATTAAGTTCATTGAAGAACGGACAAAAAAAAGCCCTCTATAAATAAAGGGCAATTTTGTGATCGGCGGTATAGCTTTTTATTGATTATGGATTACGAAGACTAAAATACACCAGCCTCAATCGCTTGCCAATTAATGTTTGTGTTGGGTCCGTTGAATTGCGTTATTAACACTGCTGTTTCTTTGATCTCGAAAGGCATTTTGAAGCTGAAAAAAATTTATCAACATGGCAGTTTTTGCAAACTGTGCTGCATCACAGGAACTGAGCTGTCTGGCTTTGTACGGCTGATTTCAGTCCTTCCGGTGTTCCTGCATACACCACAAATCCCCCGTCATCACCGGCTTCAGGCCCCATATCTATCACCCAATCAGCGCTTCTGATTACATCGGTATTGTGCTCGATAACCAATATTGAATGGCCTTGGGAAATAAGTGCATTGAAAGACGCAAGAAGTTTTTTGATGTCATGGAAGTGCAAGCCTGTGGTCGGCTCGTCGAATATAAACATGATCTTCCCTGCCGCTTTACCCTTTCCTAAAAAGGAAGCGAGCTTCACCCGTTGTGCTTCGCCGCCGGAAAGCGTGTCGGACGATTGTCCCAGTTTCACATAACCAAGGCCTACTTCGCTCAAGGGCCGGATGGCTGCGGCCACTACTTTTTCATCCTGAAAAAATTCTATAGCTTCATCTACCGACATCTCCAGAACTTCAAAAACACTTTTTCCCTTGTACTGAACTTCTAGAACTTCTTCTTTAAACCTTTTGCCGTGGCATACTTCGCAGGTAAGGTGCACATCTGCCAGGAACTGCATTTCAACTACTTTCTCTCCCTCGCCTTTACAAGCATCGCAACGACCACCGTCAACATTGAATGAAAAATGCTTTGGTTGAAAGCCACGCATTTTGCTTAAGTTTTGACATGCGAACACGTCCCGGATGCAATCCCAGGCTTTGATGTAAGTGACAGGGTTTGAACGAGTAGATTTTCCGATCGGATTCTGATCAACCATCTCTACCTGTGTAATAGCATTGATGTCTCCTGTTACCGCTTTGTGCATCCCCAGTTTTTCACCAGGTTCGCCGAGCAGCTTTTGAACAGCTGGGTAAAGAATGTGCTTGACCAGGCTTGTCTTACCACTACCGCTTACACCGCTGACAACACACAATACGTTAAGAGGAAATTGCACTGAAATATTCTTCAAATTATGCTGTCGGGCACCTTCCACTTGAATCGACTGCGACCATTTGCGAATTGTTTTCGGTGGTTCTATGCGCAACTCTCCTTTCAGGTACTTCCCGGTTAAACTTTTTTCGTTTCCAACTATGCCATTAAAATCACCTGCAGCAATCACTTCACCTCCCAGGTGCGAAGCAAGCGGTCCCATGTCAATAATGTAATCTGCTTCACGCATCATCATTTCATCGTGTTCCACCACTATCACCGTATTATTCAAATCACGTAGCTCTTTCAATACGCGGATTAGATTTTTTGTATCTCTTGAATGAAGGCCAATTGACGGCTCATCAAGTATATAGAGAGAATTAGTAAGATTGCTACCAAGGCTTCGCGTGAGCTGAATCCGCTGGCTTTCACCGCCGCTTAAGCTATTCGCAAGCCTGCTCAACGTAAGATAGCCCAGCCCCACATTCATCAACGTATCGATGCGATGCTGTATTTCGATTATAATGCGTTTGGCTACAGTTTTTTGATATTCAGTAAAGCTCAAAACGGCCTTCTCAAACCAGGTGTCGAGTACCTTCACCGGCATTTCGCTCAGTTCACCAATATGAGTGCCATTGATTTTTACATATAATGCCTCCTTTCGTAATCGGTACCCGCTACATTCAGTACACTTGGTACGACCGCGGTAGCGACTTAACAGCACCCGGTATTGCACTTTATACAGGTTCTGCTCTACTTCTTTAAAGAAATCATTGATGCCGTATACATGTTGATTGCCTTCCCATAAAATTCTATATTGCTCGGGAGTTAAATCAATGATTGGCTTGTGTATGGGAAAGTCGAATTTTCTGGCTGCACGTACAAAATCTTCCTTCCACTTTCCCAGCTTTTCCCCTTTCCATGGAGCAACAGCTCCTTCGTAAACACTCAATAGCTTATTTGGAATCACCAGGTCTTCATCAATGCCCAACACCATCGAAAATCCTTCACAAGAGGGGCACGCTCCAAACGGGTTGTTGAATGAAAAAAGATTCGGAGACGGTTCTTCAAACACAATTCCATCAAGCTCAAAGCGGCTATTGAAGTGAATGAGTTTTTTACCACCCACCTCCAGGTATACATCACCTTCTCCTTCATAAAAAGCCGTAGTAATGGAATCGCTTAACCTGTGCTCATCATCCTCATCAAGATCCTTTGCCACCAGCCGATCAATCAACACGAAAACATTCTCAGGGTATTCAAATGCTTTTGTAAAATCGTCGCTTTCCTCTTCTAACAGATCTTCAATTCTATATACCGCACTTTCTCCTATTGGGTTTTCGTTTTGCTGCCGCGAAATGCATGACACATAGATTCGTGAAAAACCTTTCTGCATCAGGATGTTGAGCTCCTCCTTTACATCTCTGTTCCTGTGTTGCCTGAAGGCGGTTAACAGGTAGATCTTCGTGCCGGCGCTCATTTTTCGCATGGCCTCAATCACATCGCCGGTATCGTTCTTTTTCACTGTCCTGCCTGAAACTGGCGAGATGGTTTGGCCGATTCTTGCATACAGCAATCGCAAGTAATCGTATATTTCAGTCATGCTGCCAACAGTGCTTCGGGGGGTGCGGGTGATCACTTTTTGCTCGATGGCAATAGCGGGAGCAAGACCTTTTATGAAATCAACGTCAGGTTTATCCATCCTGTTAAGAAACTGCCTTACGTATGCACTGAGGCTCTCTGCATAGCGGCGTTGCCCTTCTGCATATAAAGTATCAATTGTTAAGGAAGATTTTCCGGAGCCGGAGACGCCCGTTACCACAATTAACTTGTTTCGGGGGATGCTGACATCAATGTTCTTGAGGTTGTGAACCCTCGCTCCTTTTATGAAGATCGGCTCTTCATGATGCACACTTTTAGAAGAATTTTTTTGCGAAACTGCCTTCTCTTTCATCGTTCATCCTGGCAAACTAACACGTGCCGGGTGTAAATTAGATCATTAACAGAGCTTTTGCTAAAAAGGTGGGAGTAGAGGCTAAGAAATAATTGTAATATTGGAAAAAGGCGTTTATTTTTACTGTCCAACAATGATCCTTATTCTATAGTAACTATTCAATCAATCTCGCCTATCGCCTGAAATTTACTCCTAACTTTTTATTGTAACATCCATATCCTCGACCCCCTAAAACCCTTGTAGGAGTATGACACCTTTATCTAGTCTCACCGACCACGATCTCATTAATCAGTTCGTAGCTGGTAATGTAAACGCTTTAGAAGTCCTTGTATTGCGTCACAAGGACAAATTGTATACGTCCATCCTGTTCCTCGTTAAAGACAAGTATCTTGCCGAAGACATTTTTCAGGACGTTTTTATTAGAATAATAGATACAATGCGGAGCGGCCGCTACACGGAAGAAGGAAAGTTTTTGCCGTGGGCTATGCGTATTGCTCACAACCTATGCGTGGACCACTTCCGCAAAGTAAAGCGTACCCCCACTATCAAAACCGGCGATGACCAGGACATTTTTGAGGTACTTAATTTTACAGAAGACAGTGCCGAAGATAAGATGATGAAGAAGCAAAGTCATAACCGTGTGAAGGATATGCTGGATCAATTACCAGAAGACCAGCGGGAAGTAATCATTTTGCGCCACTATGCAGATATGAGCTTTAAAGAGATTGCGGCAGTTACAAACTGTAGCATTAATACTGCTTTGGGTAGGATGCGGTATGGATTGATCAACCTTCGAAAAATGATGGTGCAGAAGCAGATTGCCCTCTAAATTTTCTTATTGTAAGTAGTCGAAAATTTGAAAAGTTTTGTAACTTAGAACAAGCCGAAAACCTTCAACCACCTAAGGATACGTTATGTCATTCTTTATCTCCAACTGCAGAACTTAATTACGCTTGCCATTGTGGTAGGCTGATAAAGAATGACGCCAAACAGAATAGTCCCGGTGATGAGCCGGGACTATCTTCTTTTATTACCCTTTCTATCGCTATTTTTTTGATTTTCGAAACGCATCAAGGCCACACTCCAGCCACTCGTTGAACTCGTCAGGATCGGGTGTATAGGACTTTGTCTTGGTCAGAATTTTTTCGTTTGTGCCGATAATCGCATACTGAGGCTGCGCAACGGCATTGAAGTTTTCGGCTTGAAAGCTTGCCCATTTATCACCAACTGTGATGATCGGCTTTTCTGTTCCTGTTTTTGTGGTATACACAATTTGTTCCGTCAGCGGAAGCTTTTTACGCTCATCTACATACAAGGACACTACCACAAAATCTTCTTTCATCTTTCGTTCAACTTCAGGATCAATCCATACATTCTCTTCCATACGTCTACAGTTGACACACGCCCAACCAGTGAAATCGATTAAGAGGGGTTTATTCTGTTCACGGGCCATCGCAAGCGCTTTTTCATAATCGTTCTTAAGGGGCTCAAAACTGATTTCGCGGGCATAGATACTGTACGAAAGTGGCGGCGGAAAACCACTAATTAACGGGAGGTTTGCCCGAGGGGAATTTGACAGCCCCGGCAAAAGGTATATAGTGATACTGGCAAAAACTACTATGAAAGCCCACCTGCCCAACGAAATTTTTGGCCTGGTCTCGTTTTTAAAGCGGATAACTCCTAATAAGTAAAGAACGATGGCTACTCCAATAATGATCCATATAGCTATGAACACTTCCCGCTTCAAAAGCCCCCATTGCTTCACCAGGTCTGCATTGGAAAGGAATTTTACGGCAAGTGCTAATTCAAGAAAGCCCAGTACCACTTTCACTGTAGTTAACCATCCACCAGATTTAGGTATCGATTGCAGCCATCCGGGAAAGAGTGCAAACAGTGCGAATGGCAAGGCAAGGCCCACCCCAAATCCGCCCATTCCAAAAGACAACTGAGTAGCGCCACCTGCATTGGTTAGAGCTCCCGCGAGTAACGAGCCCAGTATTGGTCCCGTGCAGGAGAATGAAACAATAGCGAGTGTGAGTGCCATAAAGAAAATACCCCACACGTGCGATATACCTGCTCGTGAGTCAATTTTGTTAGCAAACCCACTGGGCAGCCCAATTTCGTAGAAACCAAAGAAGGAGAAGGCAAAGAACACGAATACCACAAAGAAGGCGAGATTCAGCCAAACATTGGTTGATATATTGTTCAACACTTCTGGGTTTACCTGGTCTACAATATGAAACGGCAAGCTCAATATCACATAAATGATAAAAATGCTAAAGCCATAAATTAATGCATTAGTAACCCCTTTTTTTCTTGAGCCCGATCTCTTGGTGAAGAAAGACACTGTAAGAGGAATCAGTGGAAAAACACAGGGTGTTATCAATGCAATTAGCCCTCCCAGGAAGCCCAAAAAGAAAATCCCCATCAAACTTTTGTCTGCCGCATCATCATCACCACAGGAGGCAAGTGGATTCTGCACATCGATAGCGGCAATCTTTATCCTTGCGGCACTGGTCACGCCTCCTTCAAGAGCTACAGAAAATTCAAAGGCCTCCGAGTAAAACTCGTCTTCTTTTCCGTAGTTGTATGAAAGTTTTCCTTGTAATGAACCGGGTGCAGCATCATCAAAGGCAATCAGCTGCTTCCATGATACGGCACCTTCATGTACCCGAACATCGGTATCAAAAATGGCGCTCTTAATGGTCTTGCCTGTTCCTGAATCGATGAAATTTCCGGCGTGAATAGAAGAATCTGCAAATACCAATTCTGCAGAAGGCACATCTGCAATCACCTGGTTGGGTGCATACAACTGCCACCCTCCGGCACCTTCTGTAGTGAACTGAAGCTCGTATTGTTTGTCAGAAACTTTCTTACTGATAATTTTCCATTTGTAAACACTACTGTCCTGGGCATCTGAATGAGAGAAGGAAAAGAAAAAGAGAAACAGAAAGCAGCAGCGAAAGATGTGGTTCATCGTACTTTATTATAAACAACAAACGAGTTCGTGGTTGAACTCGTTTCTCTAGTTGCGATTAACCAAGTGCTATTGAAAAGTTTATAGTTTTGGGTGGCAGGCATTTTTTATCGTCGCAGGTTTGATACTCCAGCTTCCCAGATACATTTGTTTTAGCCTTGCCCTTAACTTTCACCTTCTGCAAAAAAACTACTTTCTGACTATACTGGTTCGCTGATACATCCAACTTAGCGTCCCGATATTTTTCGAGCTTTCCTATTTCTTTAATCGATCCGTCAAAATCTAAAAGAGGATTCTTGTTGAAGTTAAAGGAGGTGGGCTGGGCAATTGCATCATTAGGTTGATGTTGGGAGTACAAATGCCAACCAGGTTGTATAGTAGCAATCAGTTGTACTTCATATACGTTCGCATTTATTTTCTTGCTGTTAAACGTCCAAGATACAGGAGACTGTTGCGCAGCAACTGAACCAGCAATAAAGAAAAAAATGAGAATAAAAAGCTTTCGCATAATGAACGTTTTACTGGTACAAAATTCAACTATTAGTGGCAATCAAGTTGTTAAACTATATACGACCAGCTTATACAGCAGGTTCTAGCACCAACGAGAACATTTTGTTAAACAACTTACGGCCATCTGTATTTTTCAATGCGGGTGAACAGGCACGTTCAGGATGTGGCATCATCCCAATTACATTACCGGCTTCATTTCTTATGCCTGCAATGTTTTTTATAGAACCATTCGGATTAGCTTCAGCAGTCAATTGTCCCTTTTTATCACAATATCTAAACAACACCTGTCCGTTCTGCTCCAATCCTTTCAAAGTAGCATCATCTGCATAATACCTGCCTTCGCCATGGGCTACAGGAATTTTGTATATTTCTTCATCCTGATCCTTCACATATACATTCTTACAAACAAACCGCTGATCGTGATTCCGCAATAAAGCACCTGGTAGCAGGTGTGATTCACATAAAATCTGAAACCCATTACATATCCCAAGCACCGTCCCACCTTCATTGGCAAATTCAATTACACTCTGCATTATAGGACTAAACCGGGCAATGGCTCCGGTGCGCAGGTAATCGCCAAAGGAAAAACCTCCTGGCAGAACAATGCAATCGGTTTTATCAAATGCAGACAAATCACTGTCTTTATGCCACAGCATCTGAACTTCTTGTCCCAGGTCGTTTATTAATGCATCCTGAATGTCGCGATCGCAATTAGATCCAGGAAAAACAACAACGCCAAACTTCATGAAATAGATTTATTGCAAAGATAACCTGCAATAGATTATTGCTTCCATACCGGTGTTCCGTATTGAACGAAAAGGATAAAACCCACTGTTAAAAAAAATAGCAGTGCAGGCAAAATTCTTTTCTTTGGATATAGGTACGCAGGAGCATGAAAAGCAGCAAAAGGAGCAGCGGCCAGCACCCAGTTATGCCAGGACATTTCTGTATTTACGAACGGTATAATCACGGAAAGAACCAGGTAGAGGAGTAAAATACTCCAGTTTTTTCTTGCCTGTATCAGCATTTTTCGAAGGTGTGTTTGCACATAATACCCTCCCATTATAAAAGGTATACCGGTGAGGGCAACTGCCGCAGCAATCCATATTGAGTTGCTTAACTCATTGAGGCGAAAGCTAATAACCGGAAGCAAGTTGGCCCAAACCAACTTGTCTGTCAGGAACAAATAAACTACGTAAAAATAGTAGGGGGTGAAAATTCCTACAACCAACAGCACCAGCTCGTTCATACGGAATGGACGTAAGATCATCAGTCCGAGGAATAAGCACAACACGAAAGCAATGGACGGAAAATAAATGAAAGAGCTGATCCCGAGAAGCATGCCTATGTTGAAAATTAGTCCGTTTGAAGCAGCTACATTATACAGATTGAATAACTTGATAAATGCCCAGATGACGAATAAAGTAGCAACCAGTGGTGCGGACAAATAATTCCATTCAGGGAGCAAAGAAGTGATCAGCAGATATGACATGGCAGGCAGAAAAGTTTGCCTGTTGGTCATGCGCTGTTCATTCACCACATAGTTGATCAGCAGTGCCTGTGTAAACAGCAGCAAAAAAGAAGCTACAGCGTAACTGAATCCATTATCGTTGGCGCTTGAAAACAGAGCAACAAAAGCGTGGTATAATTGGCCATCCTCCTCTGTTGGTTGCACTAATTGCGGATACAGGAACAAAGGGAGTTTGATGAGCAGCGCAAAAATCAGCAGCAGAACAATGTTAGCTGGAGATTTCTGTTTGAAGAAGGCAATCACACCCCAATGCTATTAATTAAATTCGATTTTAGCAAAGCAAATGTAATTACGGTAATAGCAAGGTAAAATCAGTTGACGGCTGCTCACCTGTTTTCCAAATTTCGATAGAAATTCATACCCACGCTCCAAATTTTTCAATGTAGGATTTCGACTGATCTGACCGTCTGGGGAAAGAACATAGTCGCTTAGCAGCATTGCTCTCTTTTCTTCCTCATTAAAAACAAAATGAATTTGTCCACCGGTGTTCACCGCCTGGTATGAGATCTGTGCGCCACCGTGGTTATCAAACTGCTGCTTGTGAATGACATTGCTCCACTCAAGCTTACCTTGATTGTCGAATGACAGAAGCGTGATGTTATCTGCATGGTGTAACACAGATTGATTGTTGTAGTATTGATTACGCCACCACCAGCTGCTATACACTGGAGAGTAAGAGTAGTAGTCAAAGTTGCTGTACGGCATTCCA
Organism: Chitinophagaceae bacterium; assembly: GCA_035644775.1. Taxonomy (GTDB): domain Bacteria; phylum Bacteroidota; class Bacteroidia; order Chitinophagales; family Chitinophagaceae; genus Flavisolibacter. Next base: position 12,819 of record DASQNW010000443.1, read on the forward strand.
TAAAGGTAGTTCCACCGGTTCCAGTTATTGTAACGAGATGTGGTGTAGTACGACTCACTACCAATGATAAAGCCACCGTCACGTTTCACTATAACGTTGCGTATGAAGTAGTCGTTGAAGGCAGTTTTCATGCTTGCATCACCCCGTGCTTCACCTCTTAGCTCCTCTCCGAGCGATACAGCATTGTGCAACACCGGCTGTTGAGACTGCTTGTCCCAGGTGTAAAAGAAAAAGCCGTCAATGTTGCCTCTTTTCTGCTTGTAATAAAAGGAGGTGAGAAAATAACGCTTATTCACATTATCTACCTTCACGTGCAGTTCGTCGAGGTAGATTTTATTGAGGGGGATTTCAATAGTTGTGATGGAATCTTCCATAGCCGGCTTCCAGAACATGGCAGCTTTTGTTACCGCATCATTCGCACCACGGGAAAATTTTGTAAATACAAGATCTCCATCGTTATCAAGATTAAATTCTTTGAGGTAGTCGTCTCTAAGTTCTTCCATCAACATGTAAAACTGGCTCTTCTTTCGTAGCTCCAGCTGATTGTTGAGCAAGAACGTTGTTACCAGGTATTTCGCCCGGTTGCGGGTGTTGATCTTAAAGAGCATGAGACTGTTCTTATCCTCGCTGCTGATACTTGTATAAATCTTATTGCTGGAAGCAAAACCAATGTGGGACGTGTCTAAGGAGATGATGTCTGATGCCTTTTGACCCCTGCCATCGATTTTCACTGCATCGCAAAAAACAACATTTTTCCGCTGGTATTGGTAAATCAGGTACGCGTGATCGTTGTAAGGATAGAAATCGATGTTGATCAATCGTTCGTTGGGCAGGTACTCGTGCTCTACTTTATCCACCTGCTTCATTTCATTATCATATACACTGATAAAGTTCTTGCTGCCTATGTTTTTATAAATAAGGAAGTTGCCAGATATTTTGCCGATGATCTCGAAATCCATACGACGATTGTCCGTTCTGTCAGGCTCAGAATAAACAATTCTTTGAGACCACCCCTGAACGGTAAAACAGATGAAAAGAAGAAATAAGATTGATTTCATAATACACTTAAGACCCGGTAATTCAGTACTTAGGTAACTGCGATAAAGTTAGCCCATGAAACCCTAAACGGGCGTTTATATTTAGTTAAGGAATCTCCCTGCAACGCCTAAATAACATATCGCTTTAATGCTTTGGTTAAAATTTTTTGAATATACCTTTGCACCCTTAGCTGGTCGGCCACGAAAATTAAATCAACACTGAAAAGGTGAAAGTTTCAACGAAAAGAGCCACACTTGCGGGGTTATTTGTAGCGCTTGGAATCATTTACGGAGACATCGGCACCTCGCCTCTTTACGTATTCAACGCCATCATCAACGGAAGAACCATCACCGACGAGCTGATCATTGGCAGCCTCTCTTGTATAATTTGGACCATTACCCTCCAAACCACCTTTAAATATGTAATACTGGTACTCAGGGCCGACAACAGGGGCGAAGGCGGAACGTTTGCACTTTATGCACTTGTACGAAGGCGACGGAAATGGCTGGTGATTCCTGCTATGGTGGGAGGTGCAGCCTTGCTCGCCGACGGCATGATCACGCCTCCAATTTCGATTACTTCAGCCGTGGAAGGCTTGCAGGAATTGCCTGTTTTTCAAAACATCGAAGAATACGTGGTCTATATCGTGCTTGTGATCCTGGGCCTCTTCTTTTTTCTACAGCAATTTGGCACCGCATCCATAGGCCGGTTGTTCGGCCCCATAATGCTCGTTTGGTTTACCATGTTAGCCGTACTGGGTGTTGTGCACCTTACGGACGACCTTACGATTTTTCGTGCTTTTAGCCCTCATTATGCAATTAATTTCATAAGCAGGTACCCCAATGCCTTGTGGTTGCTGGGTGCTGTATTCCTATGTACTACAGGTGCTGAGGCTTTGTACAGCGATCTTGGTCACTGCGGCAGAGCCAACATCAGAGCTTCCTGGGGTTTTGTGAAGGCTTGCCTGTTATTGAACTATTTGGGACAAGGTGCTTCTTTACTTCATAACCATAAGGGACTGACGATCACTGAGGAGGTGAGGAAGGCTATGGGCATTAACGCCTTTTTCGATCTCATGCCTCACTGGTTTATAATTGCAGGAGTGGTTATAGCAACTAGTGCTGCTATTATTGCCAGCCAGGCGATGATTTCGGGTTCATTCACCCTTATAAGCGAGGCTATGCGGCTGAACCTTTGGCCTAAGTTCAAGATTCGCTATCCTTCTGAGGAAAAGGGTCAACTCTTCATTCCATCACTTAATTTCTTCATGTTCCTGGGAACTATTGGCATCGTTCTCTATTTCCGCACGTCATCCCGCATGGAAGCTGCTTACGGGTTGGCCATCATTATGACGATGTTAATGACCACTATACTATTCTCTAATTACCTGGTCTCGTTACGCATAAAGTCGTTATACATCTATATATTCCTCCTGGGCTATTTTGCTATTGAAACGACCTTCCTTGTAGCCCTTCTGCAAAAGTTTTCACACGGAGGTTATATAACGCTCATCCTAGCCGGCTTTATGTTCCTGATAATGTTTGTTTGGTATAAAGCACGTAAGATAAAAAACAGGTACGTGGAGTTCGTTCGCCTTGATCACTATATTCCAAAAATCCAGGAGCTTAGCAACGACAGATCTGTTCCCAAATATGCTACCCACCTGGTGTACCTGACAAGTGCCGATAACCCAAAGGAAATTGAACATAAAATCATTTATTCTATTCTAAATAAGAAGCCAAAACGGTCAGATATTTACTGGTTTGTACACGTCGATACACTTGACGATCCATATACGGCGGAATACAAAGTGGATCACATCATTCCTAATGATATCATACGGGTAGAATTTCGCCTCGGCTTTCGTATGGAACCGCGTATAAACCTGATGTTTAGAAAAGTGGTGGAAGACCTTGTTGCCAATAAAGAGGTGAATATTACCAGCCGTTATGAAAGCCTGGAGAGAAGCAATGTTGTGGGAGACTTTTCTTTTATTGTGATGGAAAAATACCTTAGCCAGGACAACGAACTTCCGATATGGGAGCAGATTACAATGAAATTGTATTTCTGGCTGAAAGAGCTCAGCCTCTCAGAAGAAAGGGGATTTGGATTAGATGCAAGCAACGTAACAGTGGAGAAGTTTCCTTTGATCGTTGCGCCGGTTACTACACTTAAGCTCAAACGTATTGGAGAATAATACTTTGCTCTTAGCCTTCCTAAAACTGTAACCAATATTGCATCCCCATTGTGCTACATGATTTTGATGCATCAGTCAAATACTGAATCTCCTTCAGTTTTATTTCAGCGGTTTGCATTTTTAAAAAAATTCTCCAAGCTTTGTTAAGGCTTATCTAAATAACTTTTTCAAAGTAACCTTTTGAGGTTGTTTTGCTTTTAACAGATAAACCCCTTTTCTATGAGAAAATTCTACCTTTTAGTTTCTACTATCCTTGTTCTATTTGCCTGCAAGTCGCCAAGTAAATTATACGAGAGAGGAAATTACAATGATGCCATTGATGCCTCTATAAAAAAGCTTCAAAAGAATCCTGGTGATGCGGAGGCAAAAACCGTGTTGAAGCAATCATACCACTATGCAGTTAGCCGGCACGAAGATGAAATACGGATATTAGCAAAGAGCAGTAACGAAAATCGATACGACCAGCTCTATCAACAATATGATCGCCTGCAAGACCTCTATGAAAAGATCAGAAGGTATCCTTCTGCTTTTAACTATGTTAAGCCCACGGACTACAGCAGCTACCTCGAGACTTATAAAGACAAAGCAGCCGAGGTACACATGGAAAGAGGTCTTCAATGGATGGAAAGAGAAGATAAGCTCTCATCGCGTGAAGCTTACCGTGAGTTCAAAACAGCCTTACGTTACAAGCCCCAAAACTTTGATATCAAACGGAAAATGGAAGAAGCTTTTGACGCTGCCGTAGTGAACATTCTGTTGATTCCGCTCGATGCATACCAGGGGAGCTATTATTACAGCAACAATTCGTACCAGATGAGAAACTTCCAGGATCGGGTGCTTCGACAGCTGAACTACAACAGTGGAAACGAGTTCATTAGATTTTATGAAGAAAGAGACGCCCGTACCAAACGTATCAGGCCTGATGAAATCCTTGAAATAAGGATGGGACGCATGAATATGGGACAGCCATACGATCAGAACTCGTCGCGAAAAGTATCAAAGGATGTAGTGGTAAAAGAAACAGTATTTAGCAAAGATTCCGTAGTGAAAGAGTACGCCAAAGTCCATGCAACGATCACCACCACCAAAAGAGTTCTGGTTTCAGACGTTGACATGTTTATCACCGCAAGAGATGACAGAGGAAGAATGCTGTGGTCCGACAACTTCAAGGGTGAGCATCGCTGGCAAACCGAATTTGCCAGTTACACCGGCGATGAAAGGGCGCTGAGTGATTCAGACAAGACTGCAATCAACAAAAAAGATAAAACTCCTCCGCGGGAAGATGCCGTTGCTGAAGAACTGCTTCAGAGGCTCGAGAGCGATATCACACACCGGCTGCGCAATTATTACAACAGGTATCAATAGCTGCCCGTAGAAGAGCCTGGAAGAAGATTGAGTGATCCGACATATCAAAGTATTTCAGTGCTGATTGATAGTTAAGATAAGGTCTTCAGATTGGATGGGCAGTGCTTCAACTATCGGCAAGTTGCCTTGCAATCAAATGGATCTTTTGAACGGCCGGTGTGCCGCATTATTCCATTTCCTGATCGGAAGCTTCCTGGAGCGATACGCCAGTTTCACTCACATCCAACTCATATTCAAATCCAATCTTCAACGCATAGTTCTCGTTTGAGTGGCTGACAGGAAACCCGAAGCAGACAGGATAATCGTAGTCTTTTAGTTGCTCATGAATGATTTCATATGCTGTTTTTCCGAAAGGTCTTTCGGTGTCTTTTACATCAGTGAACCCTCCTATTATGAGCCCTGCAAGCTTCTCCAACTTGCCGCAACGTTTTAATTGCTGAAACATCCGGTCTATATTATACAAGTACTCGCCAACATCTTCCAAAAACAAAATCCGGTTTTTTGTATTTATTTCTGACGCGGTACCGATGGCATGAATAATTAAGGTGAGGTTGCCGCCCACGAGCTGCGCATTTGCACGTCCGGGATTGTTGAATGGGTGCATTTCACAGGCGTACTGAGCTTGTCTTCCCTCAAGAGCATCTTTGATGGAAGCTATATAGGGATTGTTGATATCAACATCATTAAATGCGGCTGCCATTGGTGCATGTAGAGAGGCGAATTTGTAGTTTGTTAGCACATGCGCATGAAGCATAGTTACATCACTGTATCCGATAAGCCACTTGGGATTCTTTCTGAACTTCTTGAAGCTCAATTGATCAATGATCCGGCTCAAGCCATATCCACCTCGTGCACACAAGATTGCTTTTACATTTTTGTCGTCAAGCATGTTTTGTAAATCGTTCAACCTTTCCTCATCTGTTCCAGAAAAATAGTTTTGAGAATTGCTATGTGTGGTGGCGCCAAGCTGTATGCTGTAACCCCAGTCCTGAAACGTATTGATACAAGTCTCCATCTTTTCAAAAGGCATAAAGCCGGCAGGTGCAACAATTCCGATTGTATCGTTAGGCTGGAGATAGGGTGGAATTCTGATCATATGGTAATATATGGAAGGGAAGGTAGAAATAAAATATATGCAGCTATCAACGTCGTGTAAAGCTTTCGTTATCCTTTAGCAATACTTCTTCAGAAGATACATTCAATACATGCTTAACCCCACACTTCAACGCGAAGTTTGCCCGCTGATGCCCAACAGGAAAATCGAAGCAAACAGGATAGCGGTATTCCTGCACCTTTTCTAATACAATCTCCTCCAAAGTTCTCCCAAACTCCTCGCCTTCATCGTCAGGCTTAACGTTGAAACCGCCGACAATGAGCCCACTTAAATTCTCCAGTTTTCCTGTTCGTTTCAAGTTCCAGAACATGCGGTCAATACTATATAGATATTCACCCGTGTCTTCTACAAACAAGATCTTGCCTGAAGTCTTTATGTCCGAAGCAGAGCCCGCCAGTGTTTCAAGAAGCCGTAAGTTCCCACCTATCAAAACTCCCTCGCAAGTGCCCTTTCTATTTGCAGCACCCGGTTTGGCAGTGTACTGCATTGGTTTTCCTGATAACGCATCCCGAATTGAATTGATAGTTTGGACCTGAATGGGTTCGGCTTTTGTCCAGTCATCTGGAAACGAGTTGCACATTTTAGAGTGGATGCTTGCTACCTTGCACTTTGCATGAATATGACTGTGCAAAACAGTTACGTCGCTGAAGCCAATCAGCCATTTAGGTTTTAACATGAATCTCTTCCAGTCGAGTCTATCAACAATTCTGATGGAGCCATACCCTCCTCTTGCACACATGATAGCGTTAATAGAAGGATCGTCCAACATCCGTTGCAAATCTGCTGCACGTTCTGCATCTGTACCACCCCTGGTAAAGTCGCGCCGTCCGACAGCACTTCCAAGTTTCACTTTATATCCCCAGCTCTTTATTACGTCAATAGCAGGCTTTAGTTCCTGAGCGTTGATGAAGCCAGCCGGTGACGTGATGCCCACGCAATCGCCACGACGGAGAAACGGCGGCTGTTTAAGTTCAGCCGCGTCGCTTGAGCTCGCCGTTATGGTTTTGATGGGCAACATTACCCCTCCGAAAACTGCGCCAGCAGCAGCTAAAAACTTTTTACGGTCCATTCAATACAAATTACACAAGCAGATTGGAACAGCAAATAACAGCGCCTATTTTGCGAAATATTTGGCTGGTGTGTCAAAATGAGATGAAGCGGATAAGAATACATGGACCCGAAGAAATTCTCACCAGGGCTCCACTTATCGCATGCCACAGCGCTTCCTGCTGAAATGACTCGATTGCGGTATTTTTGTTGCCTTTAAACACGGTCAACAGAACAACACTAATTGAGGCGAACATGAATTCTGAACAAGATGATGTGCTAAGATCAACGACAGCAGCTACAGATCAACCAAAACGTTACCTGATTACTTCGGCCCTTCCATATGCAAATGGGTTAAAACATATTGGCCACCTGGCCGGAGCCTATATACCCGCAGATATATATGTGCGATTTCTTCGTGCCCGAAAAGAAGATGTGCTCTTTGTTTGCGGAAGCGATGAACACGGCACTGCTATTCCCATACAGGCCCTGAAGGAAAATACCTCGCCCCAGGTTATTATCGATAAGTATCACCAGGCTATCAAAGAAAATTTTGAAGAACTTTCTATTTCGTTCGACATATATGATCGAACGAGCAATCCAATTCACCACGATACAGCGCAAGAGTTTTTTACTCACCTCCATAATCTTGGTGCATTAGAAACCAAAGAAACAGAACAATATTTTGACGAAGAAGCTAAAACTTTCCTTGCCGACAGGTACATCAAGGGCACTTGTCCCAACTGTGGTTTTGTGGGAGCTTTCGGTGATCAATGTGAGAAATGCGGGACCACGCTGAGCCCAGATGAACTAATTGATCCCGTAAGCACTTTGAGTGGCAAGCCACCGGTAAAAAAATCTACAACACACTGGTACCTGCCGTTGAATAAGCACGAAGACTGGCTGCGCCAATGGATCACAGAAGAACACGCCAAGGACTGGAAAACAAACGTACTGGGTCAATGTAAAAGTTGGATCGATAACGGCCTGCAGCCAAGGGCTGTTACACGCGACCTAGATTGGGGAGTGAAAGTGCCTTTGCCGGGAGCGGAGAACAAGGTGCTTTACGTTTGGTTTGATGCGCCTATTGGTTATATCAGCGCAACGAAACAGTGGGCCTTAGAGCAGGGAAAAGACTGGAAGCTGTATTGGCTGGATAAAGAGACTAAGCTGGTGCACTTTATAGGTAAAGACAACATTGTCTTTCATTGCATCATTTTTCCTGTGATGCTCAAGTTGCACGGATATATTCTTCCTCAAAATGTTCCGGGTAATGAGTTCATGAACCTGGAAGGTGATAAGATGAGCACCAGCAGAAACTGGAAGCTGGATATGCAGGATTTTATTGATGATTTTGTAAAAAAGGAAAACGGGGGTCCGCAGTTGGTTGATGCGTTGCGCTACTATTTAACTACAATCCTACCCGAGACAAAAGACAGCGAATTTACATGGAAGGGCTTTCAGGATGCAGTGAACAGCGAGCTGGTTTCCATCTTTGGCAATTTCATCAACCGCACGCTTGTTTTGATGCATAAGCTATGCGGTGGCAAGGTTCCAAAATTTCATAACCAGATAATAGATGAAGCGGACAAAGGACTCATATTGGAGATTGGCATCAGCAAGGCCAAAGTCGATGATCTGCTGGAGCAATATAGATTCCGTGATGCTTTATACGAGGTGATTGATCTGGCCAGGAAAGGCAACAAATACATGCAAGACAAAGAACCCTGGAAGAAAGTATCACCTGACAAGACCAATGCATCAAGCGAAGAAAACCAAATGCTTATTGATAACTGCTTGCATTTGTGCCTGCAGCTCTGCGCCAACCTTGCGATATTGGTACATCCTTTTCTACCCAACACAGCAAAAAAAATGTGCTACCTGATGAAGGTTGTCGACAAGATGTTGGATTGGGAGAATGCCGGGTCAACGAAGCTACTGAGTGTAGGTTACTCGCTGCGGCCGCCCGAATTGTTGTTTAGAAAGATTGAAGATTCAGAAGTAAGCCTGCAGATAGAAAAGCTGCGTGCTGCAACCGAGAAAAAAATATCTGAAAACCCCATTGATGCTACCATAACAACGTCAGCGTCAGGCAAACAAAACGAGATTAAACCTTCTGCCGTACAAGCAAGTTCTGAATTAGAACATGAGCTAAAACCGATGATCACCTACGAAGATTTTTCCAGGTTAGACTTGCGCATTGGTACCATCATATCTGCAGAAAAAGTAGAGAAAGCTGACAAACTCTTGAAACTTCAGGTAGAAATGGGATATGAGCAACGGACCATCGTTTCTGGCATAGCACAACATTTTTCACCTGAGTCATTGCTTCAGAAGCAAGTGATAGTAGTTGCTAATCTTGCACCAAGAAAGATGCGAGGAATAGAAAGTGCAGGAATGATTTTGCTTGCTGAACAGCCTGACGGACAATTAGTGTTTGTTACACCGGAAAACCTTGTGGTCAACGGCATGGTAGTGCGATGATCATTAGCGGTAACCTGCGCAAGCCAACGTAGCAGACTTCAGGTGAATCGACTCTGGTGTTTTACTCCATTATCTTAACTTCAGTTTGGAGAATTTCTCCGCAACAAAAACAAACCGCGCTGCGGCCCGGCGTCCGAAAAGAGTGTATTGTTGTTCGGCAAGGTGGTGCTAAAAACGTTGATTATGACAAAACGGATCATCAGGAAAATAGCGGTTTTAGGCAGCGGCATCATGGGGTCGAGAATTGCTTGTCATTTCGCAGGCATAGGTGTTCAGGTTCTCCTTTTAGATATTCCTGCCGGTGAAGGCGAAAAAGATAAGAACAAGATTGTGAACAATGCTTTGAATGCTGCACTAAGATCTAACCCCTCTCCTGTTTATACTGCTGATGTAGCCAAGCATATTGTAACCGGAAACTTCGATGACAACCTAAAAGATATCGGCTCCTGCGACTGGGTGATAGAAGTAGTTGTTGAGCGCCTCGACATTAAGAGATCGCTCTATGAAAAGGTAGAGAATTTTCGTAAGCCGGGAGCCCTAATTACAAGCAATACATCTGGAATTCCCATTCATCTGTTAAGTGAAGGTCGATCTGACGATTTCAAAAGACATTTTTGCGGCACGCACTTCTTCAATCCTCCTAGATACCTGCGTCTGCTGGAGATTATTCCAACGAGAGAAACAGATGCTGCAGTAGTGGATTTCCTCCTGGATTACGGAGATCTTTACCTTGGGAAAACCACGGTGCTAGCGAAAGACACACCGGCATTCATTGCAAACAGGATAGGTGTCTTTTCCATCATGTCAATTTTTCGACTGCTTGACGAGCTGGAGCTAACGATTGACGAAGTAGAAGTATTGACGGGTACCATTATAGGTCGCCCAAAGTCAGCAACTTTTCGCACAGCTGACGTAGTGGGCATCGACACCCTTGTAAAAGTTGCAAGAGGGGTTTATGAAAACTGTCCTGGAGATGAAGCAAGAGAAATTTTTCAATCGCCTAAATGGCTGGATGCAATTATTCAACACAAATGGCTCGGCGACAAGACTGGCCAGGGGTTCTTTTCAAAAAGAAAAAACGAAAAAGGTGAAACAGAGATCTTTACGCTGAACCTGAAGACGATGGATTACGAACCGCGGCAGAAGGTACGATTCGCGTCTTTTGAAACTGCCAGGTCCATTGACGACCTGAAGCAGCGGTTGAAGGTATTGGTTACTGCTCAGGACAAATCAGGAGAATTTTATCGCCTGTTCCATTATCACCTGTTTTCTTACATTAGTCATCGGGTGCCGGAGATAAGTGAAGAATTGTACCGCATAGATGATGCAATGAAGGCAGGCTTTGGCTGGGAAATTGGTGCCTTTGAAACCTGGGATGCATTAGGTGTTGAGAGTACCGTCAGCAACATGAAAGAGAGCGGCTTTACCATGGCTGCGTGGGTAGAGGAGATGCTTAACAACGGAAATACCTCTTTTTACAAAACTGACAACGGTGAACGGCTTGCATACACTCCTGCGA
>DASQNW010000444.1:0-3947 GCA_035644775.1 Chitinophagaceae bacterium
GCCTTAGTTTTAAGCAATCTGTTGAGCAATATCATGATGTCGATGGGTTGAACAGGTAGCATGGAGCTCATTCTATGTAACATTTGACAGTTACGCAGCAACAATCTAAGCTGCAATGACTACAGTCTCTGTGATCTTAGCTTTTATGCGATTTATCCCAAGTTTGCATCGTAGAGTTATGGGATAGGAACACTTTCTTCGTGCCTGTGTGGTGCGGATGAGTAAAGTATCCCATGTCTGGCCGAGAGCTTAATGATTTAGTCCTTGAGCCACTTAGGTTAACAATATATTTTAAGTTAATAGAGAACCTATTCAATTTCGGGTTGAAGGTCACTTGAACCTTCTGTAGTGGTTGCGGTATTGTGAAGAGGAAATGACCTCCACAACGCAGAAGAACATATATGATCGTGCGTTAAGCATAAAATCGAATTGGTATCAATAAAGCGCACAGAGTGTCCGATTACGAACAGTCAATTACTTTTCGGATTTGCCACGCCGTTATAAATCACGCACTTATAAGTTGGCATCATTCTTATCAATAGAGAAGGTGTGTGAGAAAGTTCTAATTGGCTTAATAGGAATACGATGAATGTTACTAAATGACAGGCCACAAATCAGGAGATCAATTACGAATAAGCAATTTTTCAACGCTAATCCAAATCAAATGTATTATTCATGTTTCAAAGCTATTTTAGGATTGCTCTTCGTGTATTCCGAAAAAACAAGGTTTATGTTGCTATCAACTTATTGAATCTTGGATTTGCGCTTGCCTGCTTTTTACTTGCTTACCTTAATTATAAATTCAGAAATAATTTCGATAGCCATTTTTTCCAAACGGAAAATCTTTACAGGCTCAACACAGTGCGGGAAATTGAGGGCGCGAAGCAAAACTGGGGTATTACACCAAGTGCGGCAGGTCCGGCTATAAAGGAAAAATACCCCGCAGTGCAAAGTTTTGCACGACTGACATCGGACAGAGTAGTGCTCCGCTTAAAGGGAAATGTATTAGACGAAGAGATGCACTACGCAGATGGACAGTTTTTGTCTTTTTTCAACTTTCCTTTGAAAGAAGGCAACTACAACCAGTTTGGCAACATCAATACCGTGGTTATCAGCGAAGCCATGGCTAATAAGTACTTTGGCAAAGCAAACGTAATAGGGGAGCAGGTTACATTGATGGATAGGGACGGAAAAGAAAGTCCTCTTATTGTAGCTGGGGTAATGCAGAACATGCCGGTCAATTCAAGTTTTAAGATGGATCTTCTTTGCTCGTTTGATCGCTTTATTAAGGCTGGTACGGACGAACCTGGCTGGCGCAATCCAACCTACGTGACTACTTTTCTAAAACTCGCGAGTGCCGTCGCTATACCTGGTTTGGAGCAGCAGATCAATTCTTTTGTTGGATTGCACAACCAGGTGCGGCCGGATTGGAAAATTGCGGGATTCCATCTGCAGCCATTTCGCGACATAGCTTTTTCATCGGATATAGATATGGGCAATTACGTATACCAAAGTACCCTTCAGCCGAACCCCCGTGGCGTATTGGTGATCGTTCCGGTTGTTATGTCTATTCTAATTTTACTTATAACTTGTTTCAACTTTACAAATATCTCTATAGCCATTGCGGGGAAACGCTTGAAAGAGATCGGTGTCAGGAAAGTAATGGGTGGCAGTAGGGCTCAGCTCATAAAGCAATTCCTAATTGAAAATTTGATGCTTTGCTTGGTAGCTTCGTTGCTGGCAGTCATGTTTGTTGGTTTTCTTTTGCCTCAGTTCAACTCATTGTTAGGTTTGGAGCTTCGATTAAATCTGTTGACGGATTTGAACGTGTGGTTGGTAATAATTGGACTGCCAGTGTGCACTGCAATTGTTGCAGGTATTTATCCATCATTTTACATTAGTTCATTTCAGCCAACAAAAATCCTTAAAGGCGACACAGTTTTTGGACCCAAGAGCCGGTTTACACGTCTGTTGCTGTTCGGACAATTTGGATTGTCGTGTCTGGCTTTAATTATTGGGATACTTCTGTCGCAGAACGCGGCCTTTCAACAGCGGGTGGATTTTGGGTATGCAATTAACGAAACCGGTGTAGTGGAGGTTCAATCGGCGATGGAGTACTCATCATTACGAAATGCTTTAGCTGCTGATCCGCGTATTACACACATTGGCGGCGCTGCGCAACAAATTGCGAGCAGTTCATATGCAATAACAGCCGAAAGCGATAAAACTACTATAAGGGCGCAGCTAGCACATGTAGGGGGGCAAGCTTATTTGGATGCAATGGGCATTAAACTAAAAAAAGGCCGCCATTTTCTCTCTGCAGATGGCTTGGATAAAGAAGGGTCAGTTATTGTAAATGAAACTATGGCTGCGGCGTTAGGTATTGAAGACCTCTTGAGCAAGCAGATAAAGATCGACGAAAGCTATTACACTATTGTGGGGGTGGTAAATGACTATAAAGAAGCTGGGCTCCACGGCCTTGTGCCACCCTGTATATTGCGGCTGGCAGGCCCCGAGGATTACAATTACTTAGCATTCCGTGCAAAGCCCGAGGTGATTGCTGCAGTGTACAAGTCGGTGCAAGAGATATGGAGTAATTTATCACCCGGCGTTCCCTTTAGGGGGTTTTTGCAAACTGACGTAATTGCTAAGGACATATATCTAAACAAAGGGTTTAAATCGGTTGCCTTTTTTCTGGCACATGTCACAATATTGCTGTCTGCCTCTGGGTTGTTTGCTTTGGTATCTCTTAATATACTAAGACGAAGTAAAGAAGTTGGCATGCGGAAGGTGTTGGGCGCATCAGTCACGAACATAATGCGGATGATCGGGAAAGATTTTGTTTATCTGTTGCTTGCAGCGTTTGCTTTTGGGTCAATTTTGGGCTACATGGTTATGGATAAAATTGTTTTCCGTTTCATATACGCCTATCATCCTCCAATAGGGCCCGGATCATTTATTGCCGCATTGCTGGTGTTGATGTCGGCCTGTATGCTTACGGTAGGGTACAGGATCTTTAGGGCCGCCCGTATGAACCCCATTTCTGTTCTGAGAAAAACTTAATCAAACATCTTCAGGTGAGCATATAACCATCGCTCGTAAGAAGCATTTCCTATAAGAATATTATTTTAATGACAATGAACCAGTTAAGATTTTACGTGTCTCTTTGTATTTAGAAGTTGCTAAAGTTTCCGGTTAAAAACGGTGTCGGCAGCGGGGCCATGAAACGGCAGCGAGATTCTTGCGTGTTGCTAAAAGGAAATCCATTTACCAGGTAGCGCACCAAAGTTTACAACTTTTAAGGGCGAGCTGATTTTTATTTTGAAAAGACTTAGCTAACAAAGTCGGACGGCAGGCAATCATCGGTATGTTGGAGGAAAGCTTGTATTTAACACCAAAGACGCTTTAATAGATCTACATTACAAAATCCCTGCACTTAGTTCAACTTTACTATTTAAGTGGCAGTACCACCTAAGGGTCTTTGTTTTCTGTTTCAAGCGGCGATCTGGAGTATGAAACGCTAAATCACACAAAGGCTATGCGGTGAAAAATTTAAGGCACTACTTCCAATTCAAGCTATCTAAAACACAACAAAAATATTATGTCAACCCTCAACCGCACACTAGTTCTAAGTACACTTATCAAACACGAGACTTTGACCGTGACAGATTTTTCAAAAGAAGAAAACCTGGGTATGATTCCGAATGCACTTCATTTGAATCTTCTGCTGGAAGAATTGGAGGAAGAGTCATTCATACAGCAGCTCAACGGAACTGAATTACGCACCTACACAATTACTGACAAGGGCATTGCAGAAGGCAAGAGGCTAGATACAGTGTAGGCAATACGTCGGCAAGATTGGTGGGGTTTTAAAATAACCAGTAGCTGTTATGGCAAAGCATGGTATTAGCTTGAGTATGTATGTTGAACAAAAGTGATCAATAGTA
>DASQNW010000445.1:0-16939 GCA_035644775.1 Chitinophagaceae bacterium
TCATGTTGTCAACAACCAGGTGGTTAGCGATCCGGCAAGTGACATATTGAAGATTATTGTGGTCAACCGCTATTCACCTGCAGCACCCGCAGTGGCATTGATCAAAAACTTTGGTCTTAAACGCGGCGCCATAGCCTCGTCTGTAGCTCACGATTCTCACAACATTGTAGCAGTTGGAGCAGATGATGCAAACCTCTGCCAGGCTGTGAACTTGCTGATACAAAGTAAAGGAGGCATATCCGTGTCATCGGCTGAAAGAGAGCTGGTGCTGCCCCTCCCCATAGCGGGCCTCATGAGTGTGGAAGATGGTTACACGGTTGCTGAAAACTATTCCACTCTCGACGCTGCTGCAAAAGAGCTTGGATCTACTCTATCTGCCCCATTCATGACCTTGTCCTTTATGGCCTTGCTCGTAATACCGCACCTGAAAATCAGCGATATGGGTTTGTTCGATGGCGATTCATTTAGCTTTATGAAATAGGCGACAATCACCGGATAATTCTGTCGTTTACCGAAAACCCGATGTTGCTAGCTGCAAGGACGTTTGCTAAAGAGCAGAACCATGGCTCATTACGAAATGATATTGAACAAAGCACAGTTTGTTCGTTGCCACAGATCCTATATCTTAAATGTGCAAAACATTACAAGAATTGACCCTTACGAGAAAGAAAGTCATGTTGCTGTTTTAAGACAGGCGAGAATATCCCAATCAGCAGATCTGACTTTCAATGCTAAAAGAGGTCTTAGGTTTATGACATCTCTCAGGCTTCCTGCCCAATCCACACGGCGCCGTTTATGCTATCTCTTTTTGCACCTGTAACAGAACTCAAAACGTTATATTCCTGCCGCCAACGCAGTACGCCGATTAATGCCATAATCAAAGCTTCCTTGTACTCGACTATTTTACTTTCTGGCACCACAACTTCTATTTGCAACGTTCTTAATTCTTCTGTCAATCGGCTCATTAAAAAGCTATTGAATGCCCCTCCTCCTGTTACCAGGAGTTTACTTGCTTCATTAGGCAGGACAAAGTTGTTCTGGATGGAAAGCTTGATTTGGTAGCAGATGTGCTCCACGTAGGTTCTGAGCGAGTCATTATCTGTTAGTCCAAACGACCGTATGAGGGAAGAGATTTCATCTGCTCCAAAACTATTGTCCAAAGATTTAGGTGCCGGTAAGGCATAGTACCATAATTCGTTTAGCTTCTGAAGCAACTCTTTGTTTAGATTTCCAACGGAAGCCATTTGCCCTCCCTGGTCGAACTCTTTACCTGACTTCAAGGCGATGCTGTTTAGTACCCGGTTGGCTGGGCAAACATCAAACGCCAGGTGTTTGCCACCTATGGCACAGGATATATTTGCAATGCCTCCTATGTTCAAAAACAGGTGGTACTCATCGAGTAGAAGCTTTTCGCCTATAGGTACGATAGGTGCTCCCTGCCCGCCGAATGCCACATCTACTGCTCTAAGATCTGATACTACCGGCAGCCCGGTTACGGCGGCTATAGCGGCACCATCACCTAATTGAGCAGTCATTTTCTTCTGCGGAAAATGAAAAGTGGTATGTCCATGCGAGGCTATCAAAGCAACTTTATACTCAAGACCAAATTCCTGGATAAAGCGATTAACACATCCGCCCAAATAATGCCCATATGCTGTATGCAGTAGCTGATAATCTAGTGCAGACAGGTCAGTCGCAGTTCTCAACTTGTCCTTCCACTCCGCTTCATATTCGTAACATGCTGATGCGATAATATCGAACTGCCATTTTCCTCTTTCTTCAAGCAGCTCTGTATAAACAATGTCGAGGCCATCAAGTGAACTTCCGCTCATGAGACCGATTACTTTGTAAACCATAGGTGTGGAAATAAGAAATTAGATTTGTCGAAATTAGTAAATCAGAATTCTTCAAAGCTTAACAGCAGAAATTCATTTGCATGGTCACTAATTTAAGTAAAGCGCATTCTCTTGTTAGCAACTGGATTGCAGAAATCAGAGACGAAGAACTACAGAAGGACAGAATGCGTTTTCGTAGAAACCTTGAACGTATAGGCGAGGTGATTGCCTACGAGATCAGCAAAGTGTTACCCGCTTCAGAAAAGGAAATTCAAACGCCTTTGGGTACTGCTGTCTGCAGCATGTTGGACGAGCAACCCGTGCTCGCTACCATCTTGCGTGCTGGTTTACCGCTCCACCAGGGTTTGCTCAATTATTTCGACAAAGCAGATAACGCGTTTGTGTCGGCCTATCGGAAGCATGATGCAGAAGGAGCTTTTGAGATTAGCCTGGAATATTTCTCTAGCCCAGAACTTGATAACCGTGTTTTGATAATTTCAGATCCAATGCTTGCTACAGGATCATCATTGATTAAAACGGTACAATGCCTGCGTGAAGAAGGAGAGCCAAAAAGCATTCATATTGTCACTGCTATTGCTTGCACTGTCGGCATCGACAACGTGCGCAGGCAGGTGCCGAAGGCAAACATCTGGTGCGGCGACATTGATGACGAATTAACAGCAAAAGGGTATATCGTTCCCGGCCTTGGAGATGCTGGTGATCTTGCATATGGCCAAAAAGTGCAATCGTAAACTTTAGTTTTTTTTACACACCTTTCTTTGTATTTTACTCTTCCAACTAATGTGAATGAGAACTTTTTTCTGCACCTTTTTTCTTTTAATCCTTGCGTCTGCAGTTAAAGCGCAAGACCCTAACTTCTCACAATTTTTTGCATCTCCCCTTACCTTAAATCCAGCTTTAACTGGAAAGTTTAATGGCCAGGTGAGGGCAGCGGGGAACTATAGAAATCAATGGCCCACAATAAATAACGCGTTCACCACCTATACTGTGTCAGCAGACTTCGGAATTCTGAAAAACAACATACCGGAGATAGATCAGTTTGGCATAGGCATTATGGGCTTCAGTGAACAGAGCGGGAACGGCATCTTAAAAAACAATTACCTCTCCCTTTCAACCGCATATCATAAAGGTTTGGATGAGAATGGTTTCAACCAGCTAGGCCTCGGTTTTCAGACAAGCTTTGTAAACAAACGTTTAGACATCACAAACCTGAAGTTTGAAGATCAACTGACATCTTTGGGATTTACAGGAGTAACAAGTGAAGTGTTCTCTGCAAACCAGATCAACGTAAAATACCTTGATGTGAATGCGGGCATTCTATTCAACGGCACCAGCAATGGCGATAATAATTACTATGCAGGCGTGTCGATGTACCACATCAACAGGCCGAAAGAGACGTTTAACGGAGGCCAGTTTTACTTGCCGGCAAGGGTAACATTTCAAGCAGGCGGAATGCTTCCGGTGGGGCAGTATGATGGGATTCATTTCAGTGCAAATCACAGCCGGCAGGCCAATGCAACAAACACAGTCGTTGGTGGCGCTTATATGCTCAACATGAACCAGGACAATGGAAACCCAACTAACATTTACCTCGGTTCCTGGTTCCGTTTTGGTGATGCAGTGATCCCTTACGTGGGATTGGAGTTTGGCGAGTTCCACATTGGAGCAACGTATGATGTAAACCTCTCCAGCCTCAAACCAGCATCTAACATGCGTGGTGGTGCAGAAATATCACTGATCTACGTAAAGCAGCCGCGTGACCCTTATGCAAAGAAGCTAAATTGCCCCAAGTTCTAATTCTTTCTATAGCGGTTCTTCTTAAATTCTACAGCACGAGCGGCAGCACAAACCAACTGAAAATACTGATCAGTAGTACCGCAATGACGTTCATTACGAAGCCTGTTCTTGTCATTTGATTTAACCGGATGTGGCCACTTGCAAAGACTATCGCATTTGGTGGAGTGCCCATAGGCAGCATCGATGCACAACTTGCAGCCAACGTCATTGGAATTCCCAACAAAAGCGGATTCATCTGAAGGGCGTCTGCAAGTGACGAGACTACTGGTGCAAACACAATCACTTGTGCAACATTGCTCATTACCTCACTTATAAAAATGGAAAGAATGGTGATCACCAGTATAAGCATAAAGCCTTGATTAGAAAAACTTGCCAGCCAAAGCCCTAATTGTTCAATGAGGCCGGCCTTCTCCAATGCTGTTGCCAAAGCAATTCCACCACCGAACAACAACAATATACCCCAGGCCATGTTTTTAGTGTCTTGCCATTGCAGCAATGGCATGTTTTTATCGTCACCAGAAGGGCACACAAACAACATGATTGCCCCAATCAGCGCAATGATGGTATCGTCAAGCCGAGCCGGAGAAACCTTGTTTAAAAGGTCTTTTGTTATCCATAAAAAAGCTGTGAATGCAAATATTACCAGCACTCTTTTTTCCGCAGGTGACATTACACCGAGACTAGCAACCTCTCTGCCTATCATTGTTTTTGTAGAGGCATCCGCTTTCATGTTATTTGGGTAAAGCCATTTAACCATGACAATGTACAGAGAAACGAGAAGCAAGATCGAAATGGGCATGCACACCAACATCCATTTGAAGAAGTCAATAGCCACACCATACTTTTTTTGGATATAAGCTGCATAGGCCACGTTTGGTGGTGTACCGATAAGTGTAGCAATTCCTCCAAAGTTGGAAGCAAATGCAATGGATAGCATTAACGCCAATGAGAAATTAGCAATCTTGTGCTGGTTCGGGTGATTTTCCTTCATTACCTGAATTACAGACAACGCTATTGGAAACATCATCATTGTCGTTGCAGTATTGCTAAGCCACATGCTGATGAGGCCGGAGGCAATAATAAACCCGAGCACCACCCTATCGCCGCTTGTGCCGGTTAACCGCACAATATTTAATGCAATGCGTTTGTGCAACTTCCACTTTTCAATTGCAAGGCCAATAAGAAACCCTCCCATGAATAGAAAGATCACTGGATTTGAGTAAGCGGTTGCTGTCGCCTCCAATGTAGAAATCTGCAACAAAGGAAATACCACCAATGGCAACAAAGCAACAACAGCCATCGGTATTGCTTCTGTTACCCACAATAAAATCATGAGAACAGCTACGGCAATTACTTTGTTGGCGTTGAAATCGAGATAAAAAGGATTCAGCAGCAAGATTGCCAGGAAAATGACCAAACTGATACAAACAAGAATACCTGACCTGGAGAATCGAAAAGCCATGCTCAAGGTTTAAAGTGAATGGGTTTTGCCGCTGACAAACCGATTACCTTTCAAGTAAAAACGGTAATGAAGCAAAGCGTCCTCACCTGCATAATCTACACCGATGCGTGGCGAGGAAATGATCTCTTCCTTTGGCACTTGTTGGCCATCATCAGCAATATACAGTTCATCACTCACAAGCGACAACCCGCATTGTGAGGTATGGAAACCAAAGGCTTTACCCACGTTCCCAGGTCCTCTCGATAAGGTGTAATCGAGGTGTTTTTTGCCTGTTCTTTTCAGCATTATTTCTATTCCATCAATCGGCTGTACGGACCGGATTAAAATAGCGTGAGGCACCCCGGTTTTATTTGTTACAATGTTGAACATCTGATGAATTCCATAACAGAGGTACACATATGCCGTACCTCCTTCATTGAACATCACTGCAGTACGGTTGGTTTTTCCTCTAAAAGCATGTGATGCCCTGTCTTTCTCTCCTGCGTAAGCCTCTGTTTCAACAATACGTCCAGACGTGTATTCTCCATTCCAATTGGTCACTAATATCTTTCCAATAAGGTCGCGGCTAATTTCCACAACATCATCTCGTAAGTAAAATGACATTGGAAGCTTGCTCATGTTCATTCAAAAAATCTCTATTTCTATTTGCGATATATTTACTCAATCAAAAGTAAGGCTTGCTTAAAGAAATTGTAATTGCCATACAATCCTATTTCGAAGCACACCAATTTATTCGTGAGCACAAGCTGTGGAAGTGGATTCTTATCCCAGGTTTTGTTTATAGCATATTGTTTGCTGCCGGCATGTACTTTTTCTGGCAATCATCAAATGATGCAGTCACCTGGATCAGCCAGCAAATAGGCCTTGAGACATGGCTACAGAAGCAAAGAAGTAACTGGTTAAGCTTTTTCTTTGTGATGGCCGGATTGATTTTAAGGATTGTGCTTGTGTTCTTCTACTTTTCACTATTCAAGTACCTCTTCCTCATCATAGGTTCACCAATATTTGCATACCTCAGCGAAAAAACGGAAAGCATTCTTGAAGGTGTCGACTTCCCTTTCAATCTTCAGCAGTTGCTTACAGATGTCTGGCGTGGCGTTCGGCTGGCGCTTAGAAATACTTTGTGGCAGTCTGTTTATGTGTTGTCGTTATTGTTATTGTCTTTCTTGCCTGTTGTCGGATGGATTACACCTATAATCGCTTTGCTCACAGAATGTTTTTATTACGGTTCTTCTATGATGGACTACAGCCTGGAACGTCATAAACTTTCTTACAGCCAAAGTGTGGAGTACATCAGCAGGCATAAAGGAATAGCAATCGGGAACGGATTGATGTTTTACCTGATGCACGGCTTCATTGTGATAGGGTGGGTTTTAGCGCCTGCTTACGCTGTGGTTGCTGCGACTCTAAGTTTACATAAAGTAAAGACCTATTGATGTCAGCTGCAGTGGTTTATTTGATTCCTACAGTGCTGCATGAAGGCGCCGTTGAAACTATACCCGCTTATGTGCTTGCGGCGATCAAAGAATGCAAGGTGTTGTTCGTTGAACATGAGCGGACAGCACGTCGATTTCTTAAACTGTTGTGGAAAGAGGCTGATATAAACTCATATGAATGGCACAACATAAAAGATTTGACCCCTGATGTTCTTTCAGCTTTCACAACTGCACTTCGCACATATGCAGTAATCGGTATCATGAGTGAAGCCGGGTGTCCCGGTGTTGCTGATCCGGGTCAACACCTCATAGCAATAGCACAAAAGGAGCATGCGACAGTGAAACCGTTAGTGGGACCAAACTCCATTCTGCTGGCACTGATGGCAAGCGGCATGAATGGACAGCAGTTTCAATTTGTTGGGTATTTGCCTATTGAAAACGAGCAGAAAATCTCGGTCATAAAACGACTGGAAGCTGAATCAGCACAAAAAAATCTCACACAGATATTTATTGAAACACCTTACAGAAACAATCACCTGGCAACCGTGCTCACTAAAACCTGCAAGCCCCACACATTGCTTTGCATTGCATCTCAATTAACGTCAGGTGAAGAATTCGTAAAAACAAATACAATACAGGCATGGAGAAGCTCCTTACCGGATCTTCATAAAAAGGCTACCATCTTCTTGTTGTATAGCGGTGTTTAATCTGCGCGAACGCTGTCAACGATGTATTTTGAATCTCCACGCCAGGATAGCGTGCCTTTCTTCTCTTTATAGTGTACGGTAATAAACTTTCCTTGCAGATCCATCAGTTTTCTTGCTGTGTTTTCATCAGTTACAGAAAAGAAAAACTTTTCAGAAGCGAGTGGCACGTTTGCGTTGCTTCTAACGCTACTTAAGATAAGCTCACCTTCATAAGTTTTGAACAGATTACCCTTATGCGAGAACTTCTGTAGCAAGCCATACCTGTTGCCGCTGCTATAGGTAAAAAAATAATTCCAATACAAAAACAAACCAAGGCCAAGCAATACTACAAGGAAGATGATGCCGAAGTATTTCCCGGCTTTGGACTTTCTCCCTGGAGCTGACAATTCTGACGTACGCATGTTTAAATTTATTCAATTTACCAACAGTAGAACACAAAAATAGCACCATGCTGTTGTTGCACTTGCATTAGCCACTGTTGAAATTGTAACGAAATATTTAGCAGAGGCCAACTTTCACATCATAGTTTTGTAGTTACCTTAGTCAAGTGAATAGCTTTTTATGAAGATCGGAATAGTATGTTACCCAACTTTCGGCGGCAGCGGTGTGTTGGCGACCGAACTGGGTAAAGCTCTGGCACAGAAAGAACATCAGATTCATTTTATTACTTACCAGCAACCCGTTCGGTTGAATGTTTTTGTACCAAACATTTTTTACCACGAGGTACAGGTGCCCACATACCCACTATTCGATTACCCGCCATACGAAACAGCGCTTGCAAGTACGTTGGTTGACGTGATAAAGAACCATCAACTAGAGTTGTTACATGTTCACTACGCCATACCACATGCGTCTGCAGCTTATATGGCAAAGCGAATTGTGGAACAGGATGGAATTGATATTCCTGTCATCACAACACTGCACGGCACCGACATTACGCTGGTAGGGCGCGACAAAACCTATGCGCCTGTAGTTGCTTTTTCAATCAATCAAAGCGACGCAATAACGGCGGTGTCGCAAAACCTTTGTGAGGAAACTTACAGGACTTTTAAGATTGAGAAACCAATAGAAGTAATTCACAATTTTGTTGATGTTCAACGTTTCAAACGCAAACCTATCGATGCTTTTAAGAAAGTAATTGCTCCCAATGGTGAGCGGGTATTGCTTCACGCCTCTAACTTCAGAAGAATAAAACGAGTGCAGGATGTTGTCAAGATCTTTGCTGAAGTAAACAGAGTAATAAAGAGCAAACTCTTGTTTGTAGGTGATGGACCGGAAAGAGGTACTGCAGAAGATTTGAGCAGGAGACTGGGAGTTTATGAAGAAGTGCGGTTTGTAGGCAAACAGGAACAAATGGAAGACATTTTAGCAATCGGTGACCTTTTCTTGCTTACATCGGAGTACGAAAGCTTCGGATTAGCCGCACTCGAGGCGATGGCAGCAGGTGTACCGGTTGTGTCGACGAATGCAGGTGGATTAACCGAAATAAACGTGGAAGGAGAAACAGGATATATGGGCAATGTAGGAGATGTGGACACTATGAGCAAACGAGCTATTGATATACTTAAGAACGACGACCGGCTTCAAACGTTTAAGGAATCAGCTGCAAAACATGCCCTTAAATTTGATATCCAGAATATAGTGCCCCTGTACGAAGATCTTTACCAAAGGTTTGCTCAAAAGGCGTTGTTACCTTCCTAACCAGGGCTCCGGATTCACGTTCCGTGTTTCATTCATCAGAAGAAAGTCTATTTGACCGCCACTGCCATCATCTGCTTCACCTGCCCGACCTAAGCTCTGGCCCCTCCTCACTTGCATTCCTTTGTTTACTGACACGGAAGAAAGGTTGCTGTATACGCTAAAGTATTTTCCATGGCGGATCATTACCATCATACCATCGCCAAGGTTTGATACAGAGCTCACTTCACCTTCAAAAATTGCTTTTACGTTTGTACCCGTAGAAGGTGTGGAAATCGTAATTCCCGGATTGTCCATCGACAACCCTCCTACTTTGCTTGAACCATAAGGAATGCTGACATATCCCTGGTCTACTGGCCACGGCAATCTACCCCTGTTTTTTTCAAAGCTGCTGTTAAGTGCCACATCCGATTCATTAAGATCAAGGTAGCTTTTTGGTCGGGCAGCAGCACTTGCCTTCTTCGGTGCAGCAGCAACAGCACCAACGGGAGCATTGGCTTCCTCTCTGGCCCTTGCGGCCTTTTCAGCAGATGCTTTTTCTGCTGCGGCCTTTCTAGCTGCTTCAATTTCGCGGCGAACAACGGCTGCTATGGCGTTCTTTAACTGCTTATCTCTTTTCTTACGGGTAGAGATTTGATTTTGTAAATCTTTCTCCTTAGAACGCAACTTTGCCACTACTGCATCCTTCTCCTTCTTTTGATCTTCTAAGATGTCAAGTTGTTGCGTTTGATTTTTAAGTGCAGAATTCTTTTGGTTCTTTTTACCAAGCAGCTGTTGCTTCCGCTCCTCTATCAACTTTTGCGTTTCAACGATGTTTGCCACCTGCTGCTGGCGGTAAGATCGGTAAGATTTTAAGTAGTTTACTCTTTTTAAAGCATCATTGAAACTGCTGGAAGAAAATATAAAATTCAGGTAATCGTAAGTGCTCTTGTTTTTGTATGCATACACCACGCTTTTGTAGTACTGCATTTTCAGCGTATCCAGTTGCCGCTGCAAGCGATTAATTTCAAGGTTGCTGGAATAGATGTCGTTCGTCAGCAACCTTAGTTCTTTACTTATATTGTCTATGTAGCGATCCTGCAACATCATCTTGCGTTGCAAAAGGTTTACCTGGCCGATGGTTTCTTTTTTCTGCCCCTTTACCTGATTGTAGACTGATTGTATCTCCTTCAATTCTTGTTGAATGGCCTGCCGCTCCCGCTCCATCTTCAGTTTATCCTGGGCTGATTGACCGATCGATGTACTCAGGCTAAGAACTGCGAGAATAGTCAACAACAAATTTTTCATGAGCATACCTTTAAGATTTCTAACGCATCAAGAGACAATAAATTTCATCGCCTTTTGTAATTGCGTGGAATTGTAAAGGGGAAATTCACCTCCTGGTTGAAATCGTATTGCTTAAAGTTGAGCGATATATCCAACTTGTTTTTTTCCGAAACGCTGATCCGCCGCTTTGTTGAAAAAAGCTTGCCTTTCTTGTTCTCATAATCACCATAACTAAGATTGGCAGTTCGGCTGCGGCTGATGTCTGTGTCATCGAGTTTACTATGCACCAACATATTATCTGTTGCTGTAAGTGTAAGAAGGTTTTTGAACCAGTTTCCTATGCTTAGAAGTGACACCGATGCCTGGTCTGACGACACATTATACGAAACGATGTTGCTATCAAGAAACACTGGATTACCAATCAACAGATTCTGCAGCGTGCGGAGATTTAGTGGCAAAGAAGTAACCTCCTGGAGATAATCTACACGTCTTTCTACATAAGTTTTATTGAGCTTGTCGAGAAGGAAAACCGAATCTCTTGTAATAAGAATGCGCATTGCCTCTATACCCAGAACAGCATTGATGGACACCCAGATGGCGCTGTCCTTTTACATTCGCAAATTGGCATTTACATCGTAGTGCTTGTTGTCACCGCCTCGATAATCAACGTCTATTTTTGAAGAAAACGTATTGTAGTCCACCAAATTCGATTCCATTCTATTCAAAACGCTTCTAATCAGCCGCGCTGTATCTACTTTCGGTGCATTCTGTTTTACGTCAACCGTGTCTTTTTTAGCTATAGCAGATCCAATGTTCCTGCTCGACCGGCACGAAGCCAGTAAAACCAAAGCCGATATGATAAATACTAATCTCATATTACTGTTTTCCAGTGGAACCGAATCCGCCCGTGCTTCTATCGGTGGTGGCTAGTTCCTCAACCGGCTCCCAACCGATCTTTTCTACCCGCTGCACCACCATTTGTGCAATGCGGTCGCCATTTTCTATCGATTGCTCCTGAGAAGATAGGTTTATCAAGATGATCTTAATTTCGCCGCGATAATCAGCATCTATAGTGCCTGGGCTATTAAGGCAGGTGATCCCCTGTTTAATGGCGACGCCGCTTCGGGGTCTTATTTGAGCTTCGTACCCCGTAGGCAATTCTATTGAAAGCCCTGTAGGAACTAATATTCTTTCGAGCGGTTGCAACACCACAGGCTTACTCAAGAACGCCCGGACGTCCATTCCTGCGGCTCCCTCTGTTGCATAGGAAGGCAATGGATGATCAGATTCGTTTCGAATTTTTACCAGCACCGACATCTGTTCAAAGTTAACATATGGGTAAGTGAATACTGTTAAATGGATTGCAATAAAACAGTAGCATAAGCCATCAATCCTTCCTTGCGTCCTACAAATCCCATGTGCTCCGTAGTGGTGGCCTTAATTGAGACATCTCTTTTAGTAACGCCAACTATAGCGGCAATAGCTTCCTGCATCATTGTTACATGTGGTTTGATTTTGGGCTCCTGCAAACACAAAGTGCTATCAATATTCACCACCTCGTAGCCTTCGCCACGAATCAGTGTCATTGTTTGCTCGAGTAACTTTTTGCTGTCGATGTTTTTGTAAGAATCGTCCGTATCCGGGAAGTGCTGACCTATATCACCTAGACAGGCTGCGCCTAAAATTGCATCGCAGATTGCGTGAAGCAGCACATCTGCATCACTGTGGCCTAAGGCACCTGTAGCATGCGGAATTCGTACTCCGCCAATCCATAATTCTCTGCCATTTGTCAGCTGGTGAAAGTCTACTCCAAAGCCGATGCGCATTCCCATAAACAAGTTTGCGCAAATATAACAAGGTGGAAATACTGATCATGAGCTAACAGCTATGGGAGGAAGCAAAAAAAGCGGAAGAACAAACTTCCGCTTTACAACCTTAATTATTAACCTTATTCCGAATCTGAACCTTCGCCACTGAGGTCGAAGATGAGAGAAAAACGCAAGGTATTTGCCAAAGGGTTTTGGTTCACACCAGCACCTGTAGGTATGAGGTATGAGAAGTGTAGGCCGAAAACATTATACTTCAATCCCGCACCAGCCGTAAAGTATCTACGGTTACCCTTTGTCTGGTCTTCATGAAAATATCCTGCACGTATTGAAAACTGATTGTTATACCAATATTCTGCACCTGCTGAAATTTGAAACTCTTTGAGCTCTTCACTCATACCACCCGGAGCATCGCCGAAAGAGCTGGCCCAGCTGCTCACCACGCTTTTTTTGCGGTAAGCGTCGTAGTCAGTTTGTGGTGAACCTTGTGCCGGGGGTGTAGGAACCAGCAATTTATTAAGGTCAACGCCAAAGCTTATTGTATTGCTTTCGTCGATTGCTTTTGTATAAGTGGTGCCTATTCCAAAGTTTGCTGGAATGAAATCTTTTTGATCGGCGTTATCTGTGTATCCAATTTTAGAACCCAGGTTTGTCAGTGCTGCGCCAAAGGCCCACCCCTGCCCTAATTCATCAAGGTTATTGTAATACAACCCTAAATCTGCAGCTACCGAACTACCGGCCTTGTACGTAGCGCCATTAAAGGTGCCCGAAGCAAGATTGGAGTTAATGTACTTTAATCCAATGCCGATGCCAAGTTGGTCAGACAAGCGCCTTGAATAGCCAACCTGCAGCCCCATTTCCCTCGGGTTTCGGGAGCCTAAATCCTGACCGAACTGATTCGTAAATTGAATAGTGCCTAAGCTGAAGTAACGCAAAGAAGCGGAAATGGCCTGAAATTCATCCATCTTATAGTAACCAGCAACAGAGGCAAGGTATACATCGTTCACAAGGCTTTTTAGCCAGGGTGTATAGGTAACGTTTACGCCTGCTGGAGAAGTATTAAACGGCACTTTTCCAAGGTTGAAAAAAGAGGCACTGGGGTCGGGAGAAGTAGCAATAGCCAAATCACCCATACCTCCTGCACGAGCATCTGGAGAAATCCGTAAAAACGGAACAGCAGTTGTTACTACATTAATTCTATTGGAGCCCTGGGCCACCAAAGAAGAAACGCCGCATAGCATGATGGCAACAATAGCAGTGAACTTCAAAGCAGTTGATTTCATAGAAAGTGTATATAAGTGTAAAAAACGTTTTGGTTTAAGTGAGCAATTAAGTACATTTTTGTACCTGGAGGATTGTTAAACAATTGTTAGTGCCGTATCTCACCCTTGAACGACATCTTTTTACAAATATTGTTTGCAAATGATCTTAATCGCCATTCTCGAGTGAAATCACCCGGAATCATTAGTAAAGCTACGAATCCACAGGATGGATTATCCCTCTATCTTCAAAGTTTTGGCTGTTAACTATTAGCTTTCTGCCAATATTTTTATATTCGTGAGGCCTTGTGAAAATCTGTTCATAGGATAACAATAATAACGTATGCACCACGTTAGTGTTATTCCAAGACATAGGTAAACCAAGGCAGATTCCAATATGCCTAAAAAGACAAAAATTACACACATGCAAGTGAAAAATCTTTTAATCCTCTTATCCTCAGCTGCTTTGCTGGCATCCTGTAAAGGTGGAAGCCTTTTCGGCAAAAAGAAGCACGACAAATCGGACGTGACCGGCTGGAACTACAATGATAAAAACATGGGTGGTTACCAGGTGGCTAAGTCAAAAGACCAGGCTACAGGACCCGGCCTCGTGTTTGTGCAAGGTGGTACGTTTACAATGGGACAAACTGAAGAAGACGTGATGGGTGACTGGAACAACATACCTCGTCGCGTAACAGTTCCTTCGTTCTATATTGATCGTACAGAAGTAGCGAATGTTCACTATCGAGAATATATTCACTGGCTGAACAGGGTATTTGATCCTGAAGCTGATGAGAACAATAAAAAAATCATCAATGCGGCCCTGCCTGATACCTTAGTATGGCGCAGCGAGTTGAGCTACAATGAGCCCCTCGTTGAATACTATTTCCGGCACCCTGGCTTCAACGACTACCCCGTGGTGGGTGTGTCTTGGAGACAAGCCTATGATTTTTGTTTGTGGAGAAGCGACCGTGTAAACGAAGGCATTCTCATGAACAAAGGCTTCATCGCTAAGCAAGGTGTTCAGGGCCAACAACAAGAGAATAACTTTACTACCAAATCATATTTACTTGGTTTATACCAGGCGCAGCCAGGCAAGGGTGCTACTTCTAAAAAGAACCCGCTGAAAACTGCACAAGGCACACCAAGAACAACAGTAGCTATGGAAGATGGTTTAATGATGCCTGACTATCGTTTACCATTCGAGGCAGAATGGGAATATGCTGCTTATGGTTACATCAATCAAAATCCACGGCCATCTCTGAAAGAAGGAAAACGTGGAGAAGAACTGATCCAAAACAAACAAGTATACCCTTGGGCTCAGAATGTCAACGGCCTCAGAGAAGTTAAGCATGGAAGCTGGCAAGGTCAGTTCCTGGCTAACTTCAAAAGAGGATCTGGAGACAACGCTGGTGTTGCCGGTGGCTTGAACGACCGTGCTATCTACACCGCACCTGTAAAATCTTTCTATCCGAATGGTTTCGGAGTATATAATATGGCAGGCAACGTGAGCGAATGGGTATACGATGTGTTCCGTCCACTTACATTATTGGATGCAGATGACGTAGCGCCAGTACGTGGTAATAAGTTCATGAAGTTGTATAAAAACGAACAAGGCGAAGCAGAAGTGGATAGCACTGGCCGTGTGAAGATGGTTCAGGTTACTGATGAAGAAAGCAAGAACCGCCGCAACTACCAGCGCGGTAATGTTATTAACTTCCTGGATGGTGATACCTTGTCAAATGCTACTTACGGATATGGTCAAACCACTTTAGTAAGCGACAAATCAAGAGTGTTCAAGGGTGGCAGCTGGAACGATCGTGCTTACTGGCTAAGTCCGGGAACACGTCGTTACCTCGAAGAAGATCAGGCCAGCAGCACAGTAGGCTTCCGCTGCGCTATGGACCGGATGGGTAGCCCTGAAGGAAACAAGAGAAAGACAGGTAATTTCTGGAAAACCAGAAGACAGTCAAGATAAATTATTTCTGAAAGCTAATACGAGCCCTCCCTTATGGAGGGCTTTTTATTTTGATACATTTGTCGGATGAATATTGAGGAGCTGTATCAGCTTTATCTACAACATCCGTCAGTGGCAACCGACACACGAAAGTTGAAAGAAGGAGATCTCTTTTTTGCACTTAGAGGTCCTAATTTCAATGGGAATGAGTTCGCAGAGAAAGCACTGGCAAGTGGAGCTGCCTATGCTGTTATCGACGACGAAAGATATTCAGTTGCGGGTAAAACAATTGTTGTAGACGACGCTTTGCAAACGCTGCAGCTGCTCGCCAAACATCATCGACAGCAATTTACCATACCGTTTATTGCAATAACGGGCAGCAACGGTAAGACGACCACTAAAGAACTGGTTCATGCAGTACTCTCCAGCACGTTTCAGACCTACACAACTGAAGGTAACTTGAACAATCACATTGGAGTACCGCTCACCATTCTTAAGATCGCTAATAATGCTGAAATGGCGGTAATTGAAATGGGTGCCAACCACCAGCAAGAGATTGCTTCCTATTGCCTGGTAGCTTTGCCTACTCATGGCTTGATCACCAACTGTGGCAAAGCACACCTCGAAGGTTTTGGAGGTGTTGATGGTGTGCGGAAAGGAAAAGGAGAACTATTCCAGTTTTTAAGGCAGTATAATGGTGGAGCCTTCGTGATGTGGGATTATGATTACCTGCGCGACATGAGCAAAGGCATACAAACAGTTGTTAGTTACGGCACGCAGGATGCCCAAATTGAAGGACATGCTGTTAAGAGTGACCCGTTCGTAGAAGTTGAATTCACCAAAGGATTTACTGGCACCATTAAAACGAATATGGTCGGTGACTACAATACCCCAAATATCCTTGCAGCAGTGGCCGTTGGAAAATTCTTTAAAGTAGATGAAGAAAAGATCAGAAAAGCCATTGAAAATTACAGGCCTTCCAATAGCCGCTCGCAGCTAATTGAAAAGGGAACCAACAAGATCATCCTTGACGCTTACAATGCTAATCCCAGCAGCATGAAGTTGGCAATTGAAAACCTGGGAAGGTCTGGGGAAAAAAACAAGGTGCTTATTTTAGGCGCGATGGCCGAGTTGGGGAGCGAAAGTTTTGCAGAGCATACTGCCATAGTAGAGGAGATCGAGCAATACAGTTGGGAACACGTACTCCTGGTGGGAAACGAATTTGAAAAAACCGAACACCCATTCATACAGCTAAACTCAGCTGAAGAAGCCGGGAAATGGCTCGCAAAACAGCAATTGGAAAATACGTACATCCTGGTAAAAGGTTCCCGCAGCATGCAAATGGAAAGATCAATTGAACACTTATGACTGCTAATCAACCCCACAGAGGATATCTTACTTCTGTACTCGGCTGCTACTGTCCAAGGTGCCGGGAGGGAAAGCTTTTTCAGAACAACGTAAGTGCACGCCTGAAGAAAAATATGGAAATGAATCCCCGCTGCACTGTATGTGGTCAGCCGACGGATATTGAGGTAGGCTTTTACTATGGAACGGGATATGTAAGCTATGCCCTAGCCCTGGTGTTCACCGCTTTGAGTTTCATCCTCTGGTGGCTAATTATCGGCTTTTCTTTGGAAGACAACAGGTTCTTCTTTTGGATTGCTTTCAATGCTGT
>DASQNW010000446.1:0-2843 GCA_035644775.1 Chitinophagaceae bacterium
CATTCAATGAACGTTTCCATCGAGACTCATCGTTCCAGCTATAAAGAATTGCATTTCCTATTGGTGGGCATTACGCTGAAGGAGAATACAGCCACGAATGGACAGATAAAAATTGGGAACTCTTGAAAGAGCCTGTTGCAGAAACAGCAACTACGCAGGAGTATAAACATGGCTTTCAGAAGACGGATACAACTGTAATCGAGAAGTACTGGATTGAAGAAAGTGGCTTCAAAGTAGAAAGGCGTTTTAAGAAAATCGGGGGTAAGTGGTATCTGACATACTATGACGAAATCAACCTATAACACCAAGCAACATACAACACTGCGGTTTGCAGCAATACAGGGTGAAAAATATATTTCAACTGATTATCTTTATTGTGCAACAGCAAGTGAATGAAGCGACAGAACATAAATTCCCTGCTTTCAGAAGGCTGATAATCATTGTCGCCAATTAGGTTGGTTCCCATGGAGATAGAAAGGTAAATTGATAAAAGTTGATTTAAAAATGAAAACATTAAACTGGAAGCGTACTGACTGGAAAGCTCGAAATTTTATTTTTTCAGTTGGGGAAGAACTTATTGGGCAATTGACTTTCAATAGCACCTGGAATTTCAAAGCAGTATATACTGACGAGCAAACCCAACTGAAGTTTGTTCAAAATAGCTTTTGGAACAGAGATGTTCTGATAACGAAGGACGGAAAGGCGATTGCTAAAATTCACAGCGGGATATTTGGAGAACAGACATTAAAACTTGTTACAGGAGTAAAGTATTTCATTTCCACCAGCCTTTGGGAACAAGAAGTATATTGGAAGACTGAAAAGGGTGAAACAATCATCAAGTACCAACAAGCGACAATGAGTTCTATGGAAAATGGGTTAATTAGTTTGGAGGAATCAATGACAAGCGAAATGGAAAAATTACTTATAAGCAGCGGACTTTTTGTTCGACAAATGAGACGTAAACGAATAACCCGAACATTAGTTATTATGTTACCAATTTTAGCGGCTGCAAGTAAATTTTAAGAAATAGAGATTTCATTGCAGCAGATACTATCAGACTCCCCCGGCCCACTCTGTTGCTCAGTCCGTTCCAGAAATCAAAAGCATCAAACAACTTCTGCAACTCACACAATCTTTAAGAGGTTGGGAAGGAAAGTTGTAAAGCAGGGCTGACGTAATACTTTGATGCTTATAAATAAACTGTAAACAACATAACTTTAGTCCACTGCAGTAATGACTGAAACCTTGCTGGTCATGCAAACGTAATGATGCAAGTTATTTAAACAATTCATTTGTTTCTCTTGCCTGTCTGCAGTTCTTCTAAACAGTAATTATGAAAAAGCTATTCTTCCTTCTCATATTACCTTCATTTTTGACAGCTCAAAAAAATTATCCTGCATTGCTCGATCAATACATGCAAGCAGCTGTCGAGATGAACCAGTTCAATGGTTCTGTATTGATTGCTAAAGGCAGCAATATTATTTATGAAAAAACCTTCGGCACTTTGGATTACGCAGCCAAACTACCGTTAGACAGAAATTCAATGTTTGAAATAGGCATGATTACAGAGGAATTTACAGCCGCCGCCATTTTGCTATTAAGAGATGAAGGCAAAATACGACTGTCAGACCCCATCACTAAATATTTTCCTAAACTCCCCTATCAAAATGTGACTATCAAACATTTGCTTACACACACATCAGGTTTGCCGGATTACTATGACGACGTGATGAAAAATAAATGGGGAGCGAAGAAATATGCAACGAATACCGATGTTGTAAATAGCTTGGCGGCAGCCAAAATTCCACTAGCAGCGCAACCCGGAACAAGGTTCGACCCAAGACATTACTTTACCGATTATCCCGTGTTGGCTGCTATTATTGAAAGAGTTACAGGAAAAAGCTATGCAGACTATTTGCAACAGAAAATATTTACACCATTACGGATGACGCGTACAAAAGTATTTATGGGTGTGAAGTTGAACGAAACCAAAATACCGAATCATACCGAGAGTATTTATTTTGATGAATCAAAGCAGCAATTTTTTCCTGCTGACAGTTTTCAGTATTTCTCCAAAGAATTTCATCACATCACTAAGAACATTATCGGAGGAAAAGGAATTAGTAGCACAGCGCATGACTTGTTTTTATGGTGTAGGGCTTTGCACAATAATAAGTTTCTTTCTGCATCTACACAGAAGGAAATGTTCTCTGCTTACGTTTTAAAAGATACAGCAAGTAGAATATATATAGGCTACGGAGTGCTTGTTGGAAAAAATGAGTTTGGGGATTATGTGCAGCAAAGAGAGACAGGAAACAACGAAACCCTTGGTTATTTAAATGCACGTATCTATTATGCAAAGGCCGACTTAACCATTATAAATTTAGCCCACAAAGGGAAGTCTACATCGGCTATCAGTGGCCCTTTGGCTTATATTTTATTTGATAGGGAAATAGTGCCGCCTTACATGCATCAGGCAGTCTCTATCGATACCGCTTTGCTTGTTAACTATGTAGGAACATATTCAGTGCCCAATATTACTACCGTCTATAAAAAAGAAGGAACGTTGTGGATGACCAATCCAGGCGAGGCCGATTTGAAATTGCT
Source organism: Chitinophagaceae bacterium (assembly GCA_035644775.1). Classification (GTDB taxonomy): domain Bacteria; phylum Bacteroidota; class Bacteroidia; order Chitinophagales; family Chitinophagaceae; genus Flavisolibacter. The sequence goes on from DASQNW010000446.1 coordinate 2,608, forward strand.
ACCGGAATCAAACACCAAATTCTTTTCTTCCAGTAAAGAATACGACTGGCAGATAGAGTTTCAAACAGATGAGAATGGCAAAGTTTTGAAGACCTATTTTATATTCAGTGGACTAAAGAAAGAGGCAAAGAAATTGTGAAATGCTTCCTTAAACCTAGCCAATGTAAAACGTGAGATTACCCAAATAATGGCTGACGTAATGCTTTAAAAGAAATATTGTTTTTTTCTTCCTGCTA
>DASQNW010000447.1:0-4817 GCA_035644775.1 Chitinophagaceae bacterium
ATATACGAGGTAACCTCGGCTCCCTTGCTTTCTATGTAATATGGATGCCTCGGCTGCGAAGGTGTGAATAATCCTTCCCGAAGGTCCACATATGCATAGTCTCGTGAATGTTCTTCACTAATTCTAAAACCAAAGAACACAGCCAGATGAAGCGCAAAAAACAAGGGAAAATTGGCAGTGACTGTATCTGAAGCAACATCGAGGTGAAGTAAAGCATCTTCAATAAAATGAAAGAGATCTGGATTTGGCTCTGGCTCTTTGACGCATTTGCTCACCAGCTCTATTAAGAAGAGGGCAACCGCATGTTTGTGTACATCAGAAAAAATGTGATGGTACAATCGCGCCCATTTGTATTCTCTGATCCGCTGCAGGTTCTTAAATTCATTTCGATACACGACCAGGTCGAGAACAGCTGAGGGCTGAAAAAAGATGGCCTTTGAAACTCCTTTTTTCGACGTAGAACGTACACCATTGACAAGATAGGATTGTAAGCCGAACAACTCTGTATAAGCAGTAACCACCAGGCTTGTTTCGCCATACTTGACGGTCCTCAGCACCAGTCCTTTAGTTTTGTGAATCATTTACAGGTTTCTTCCTCAATCATTATGAAATTAGTTCATTCTCACCTCAACAAGGATGGCTGTGCCTGAAACATGCAAATGAATCTTCACATTCCTAATCAATGCTTATAACCAGCGATTACCTTTGCGGCTCAATCATTGGACATGTGGAGTGCTTTAGGAGCTTTTGTACTTCGGAATCGTTTTCTGTTATTGTTCATTCTTCTTCTTGCTACAGCATTTATGGCGTGGCATGCTAGCAAAGTGAAACTGAGCTACGATTTTGGTAAAGCCATCCCAACAGATCACCCCAAATTTGTCGCTTACCAACAATTCAAAAAACAATTTGGTGATGAAAGCAACCTTCTTGTGATTGGCTTTCGCGAGCACTCAATTTTTAAGCAGGAAATCTATAACGACTACGCTGCGCTGCACCGGCAGTTGATGGAGCTGCCAGGCACGGACGACGTAATTTCTCTTCCATCTGCCATCAATCTCGTTAAAGATGAAGCAACAGAGAAATTGACAGCCGTTCCGGTATTTCAAACCGGAGTTCTCAATCAGCAACAAATTGACAGCAGCAAAAATGTTTTTCTTCACCTGCCCTTTTATCACAATCTTTTGTACAATTCATCGGGAGCATGGCTGATGGGAGTTAAGGTGAATAATGCCATCATGGCTTCGCCTAAGAGAACTGCAGTCATTGATAGCATCAGCAAAATGGCTTATGCCTTTGGTGCCCGCCATAACCTCGATATTCATTTGAGCGGACTGCCACTGATCCGGACCTTAATGGCAGACCGAATCGGAAAAGAAACCCGGTGGTTCACCTTAGGTTCTGTATTGCTTTCAGCATTGATACTGCTGGTGTTCTTCCGGTCCATTGGGGCTACTTTACTCTCACTTGCTGTAGTGATTGTTGGTGTAATCTGGAGCTTTGGAACCATTGAGCTATTTGGTTTTAGAATAACATTGCTCACCGCGTTAATTGCACCCTTGGTGGTGGTCATTGGAATTCCAAATTGCATTTACTTTTTAAATAAATACCACACTGCATACAGAGCAACAGGCGATAACCAAACAGCCATCGTACAGATGATTTCAAAAATGGGAATCGTTACGCTGTTCTGCAATATTGCTGCTGCCATCGGGTTTGCTGTTTTTGCTCTTACTAAAAGCTCAATACTGCAAGAGTTTGGGATAGTTGCCGGCATCAACATCATGATGTTGTTTTTCATTTCACTCATTCTAATTCCAGCGGCATTAAGCTTCGCTGGGCCGCCTAAACAGCGGCATGTACGCTATTTGGAAAACCGCCTATTGCAAGCATGGCTTAACCGGCTGGAAGCCTGGTCGCTCAATCATAGAAAATACATCTACCTCGTCACGTTTGTAGTACTGATTGTGTCATCAGCGGGATTGTTTCGCCTCAAAAGCGTTGGTTATATAGTCGACGATCTTCCAAAAACAGACCTGCTGTACACTGATCTAAAGTTTTTTGAACACAATTTTAAGGGTGTAATGCCTTTAGAGATAATCGTTGACACTAAAAAGAAGTATGGCGTATCCAGAAACCTTCAAAACCTCCAGAAGCTCGATTCACTATCACAATTCCTCTATTCAAAACCTTACATAGGAAAGCCACTGAGCATTACTGAAGGCCTCAAGTTTGCGAAGCAGGCATTCTTTGAAGGTGACAGCACCAACTATTCCATGCCCTCTGAGTATGACCTTCCGGCGCTATCGCAGTATCTCGCAATGCGAAAAGACAGCGGTGAAGGCAATTCATTTACGAAGCTTATTTCCGGCTTTATGGATGAAAACCGGCAGCAGGCACGAATCAGTTTAAGCATGCAGGATATTGGCAGTGCAGCGTTACCACTGGTGCTCGATAGTATTCAACAAAAAGCAAACAGCCTATTTGATTCTTCGAAGTATGATGTGCAGCTGACTGGTACAAGTGTTACGTTTCTAGAAGGAAGCAGGTTTATTATCAATGGCCTTAAAGAAAGCATTTTCTGGGCTTTCCTGTTGATTGCCTTGTGCATGCTTTATCTGTTCCGGTCATTTAGAATTCTCATTTGTTCTTTGATTCCGAACCTCATTCCATTGGTTGTTACTGCGGGAGTGATGGGATGGGTAGGGGTGCCGCTCAAACCTTCAACAGTGCTGGTCTTCAGTGTTGCACTGGGTATTGCCATCGATATAACCATTCGGTTTCTGGTCAACTACAGACAGGAAGTTGTAGTAACGGCAGATCCGCGGCAAACAGTGGTAAATACAATTCATTCTACGGGATTATCGATCATCTATACTTCAATAGTATTGATTGCAGGATTCATAATTTTCTGCTTTAGTGGATTTGGTGGAACAAAGTCATTAGGATGGCTTACGTCGCTAACTCTTGTCACAGCTACTGTCACGAACCTTGTGCTGCTTCCCGCTTTGCTCATCAATTTTGCGTCAAAAAAGAAATAGCTTCATTTTACCTCATGATCTCATCCGAATGTGCACTTGTCTTCGGTCGTTTGAATATCTTCGAAATCATCCCGGATTCGTCGATGACGAATGTGGTGCGATGCAACCCCATGAACTTTCTGCCGTACATGTTCTTCTCCCCCCATACACCATATTTCTCAATAATTTTGTGATGTGGATCTGCAATAAGGGTGAAGGGCAGCGAGTACTTGGTTTTGAATTTTCTATGACTCTCCGCATCATTGGGGCTGATGCCGATTATCTCATAACCTTGGGCTTTTAAGGTCGAGAAGTTGTCTCGAAGGTTACATGCCTGTGTGGTGCAAGATTGTGTGTCATCCTCCGGATAAAAATAAAGCACCAGTTTTTTGCCCCTGAAGTCTTTCAATGAGACTTTCGATCCATTTTGATCAATTCCGGTAAACTCCGGAGCTTTCGATCCAATTTGCAAATGTGTCGGCATGCACTTGTTTTTTGGTCTATTAATACAGCGATCCTCTTAAAGATGAGGAGGCCGTAACCCTTAAATTACCGTGAGGTGTCTATCTCCTCACATTCCAAATTTTAGTGGTTTTATTGCCGGCTACGTCCTCTATCACCACTTTAAGCTGGTGTTCACCCCTGGGAAACATATCATCAAAACGATAGATGTGCGATACACCTTTGTCGTTCGTGAAGCGGAGCCAGCGTCCATTAAGTTCGGCGCGGAAGCTTTTCACAGCTTTGAAATTATCCTTAGGCACAAACACAATACTGCTGGATTTACTTAAATCCGGAGAAGGTGCATTAATAGTTGGGGGCTCCTCGTCGATGAAAGCCTGAAAGGTTCCCAGCTGACGAAACCTCGCCATGAACCACCCGTTTTGCCATGATGCTTTTTGCACCACCGTTCTTGAGCCAGCAACACTTTTGATGAGAACTTTATCACGCTGCGTTGGAGTCAACGTAGCTGGCGCTTTGATACGGACCGTGATGGAATCGTGCACTGGGATGGCAGCACTGCAAAACTGATGAAGTGCTGAAAGCGTACCAGCTGCTGATGCTGTAGCTTGTGAATATGTTATGGGTACCGTATCGTACACCGCCAACTCAGTAGTAAACACTTCGAACCCTTCTTCCTCAAAAACATTTCTTTCATTAGGGATAAGCCTGTTTGCCTCGGAAGATCGGCTCGCCTGGGGCGAGGGAATGTGTTGAATTTTGAAAGTGACGCTGGTCAGGTTCTGTGCTGCGTCCCTTACCTCAATCCTCACATCATGAATAGCATTGTCGTTCAAAACTAGTACTGCTTCTTCTTCTCTTGACTCATAAACCCTGCTTCTGTCGCCCGGCAAAGGTTGAATGTGTTGAACATAGGAGCCACCCGAATGTTTGTACCGGTAATCAATATGCGCATTCAAATACCTCGTTTCGTTGTAACTAATATTATCTAATAAAAACCCGGAGACTACCTCGCCATCAAGGAGCAGCCTTGCGCTATAAATGCCGTTTGGATTGGTGGAATTTGAAAACCGATCTGTAGCTGAAACAGCAAAGCTCAGCCGGTTCACATGAACCTTTATAAGACCTGATGTAGACAGCGTGTAGTTACTACCAAATTTATATAATGGCAGTAGTTGCGGGGACTGTTCGTAAACGCTGCGGGTGCGGTCGTACATCGCTAGTCTGTAAACTGTCGGCGGCACGCCATCTGTTATAGGGAGGCCAAATAGCAGCGGATTCAGGCAATTTTCTTATTTTGTGTCTCGTATTTCAAAATGAACATGCGGCCCCTGCGAG
>DASQNW010000448.1:0-5578 GCA_035644775.1 Chitinophagaceae bacterium
AGAGGGAACGCTGCCCTTTATGTGCTACCCGATGGTACGACAATGCTTTTTGATGCCGGTGAAATTCCACCTACAGATCCCCGCGTATTCACTCCGCGGAATGCCGGAATAAAACCAGACTCTTCAAGAAAGCCATACGAGTGGATTGTTCATTACATCAGGCAAGTTGCCCCGGGTAAACAAAAAGCTGTTATTGATTATGCTTTGATCTCCCATTTTCATGATGATCATTTCGGTGCATGGTACCCGTCAGCGCCTGTATCTTCTTCCGGTAAATATGTACTTACCGGAATAACAGGAGTGGCAGATATGATCACCGTGAAAAATCTGGTCGACCGTGGTCATCCAAATTACACCTATCCGTATGACATGAAACTACACGCAGCTAGATATGCTGGTGGTGAGCTTGAATTTGAAAAAACAATGGATAACTATTTTGCTTTTCTTGCAGTGCAGCAGCAAAGAGGAATGAAAACGGCGTCACTGCAGGTGGGGGAGCGGAATCAATTGAAAATGTTGTACGATGCTAATTCGTTTCCAACATTCCATGTGCAGCCGGTGAAATGCAATGGCAAAATTTGGTCTGGACGCGGTACAGAAATCTTTGAACACTTTGCCGGCTACGATTCAGCAGATAGCCGCACCTGGCCCGATGAGAATAGTTTGAGCCTCGCTTTAACCTTCCAATATGGAGATTTCACCTACTACACCGGCGGCGATAATCCAGGCAATATATTCTATGGAGATGCTGCGTGGCGCGATGTGGAAACACCCATAGCAAAAGCAATCGGTGAGGTAGACGTGGCAACAATGGATCATCATGGCAACCGCGATGCCGTTAATGAGTTTATGGTGAGAACATTAAAGCCACGAATATGGATTGGTCAATCCTGGTCTGCCGATCACCCGGGTCATGAGGTACTCATTCGCATGACAACTCCGCACTTGTATGCAGGCCCACGCGATCTTTTTTCCACGAACATGTTGGCAGCCAACAAGCACGTAATTGGTGGGTTGATTGATAGAGCATACAAGAGCCAGCAAGGTCATGTGCTGGTGAGAGTACTACCTGGAGGAAAACAGTATTACGTTATCATCCTTGACGATAATCAGCCCGAACTAAAAGTACGGGAGGTATTCGGACCTTACACTTCTAAACACAAACTTGATCCAGAAAATTTAGACAAATAGAACAACCATGAAAAGCAACATTCTGCTACTACTCTCCCTTTTTGTCTTTTATTCAGCTCTCGCACAGCAGACCAGCAAAACAGAAAACGTCATTATTGTAACACTGGATGGCCTGCGCTGGCAGGAGGTGTTTGGCGGCATTGACACTGCGCTGATGAACACTAAAGAGTATTCAAGGAATCCTAAGACTTTAAAGGAAGCATACTGGAGTAACGACCTCCACGAACGAAGAAAAAAGCTGTTTCCTTTTTTATGGAATACAGTTGCAACTGCAGGTCAGCTTTATGGAAACCGAGCTCTCGGGAACCACGTGGATGTTGCCAATCCTTACCGGTTTTCTTACCCGGGGTATAATGAAATATTTACTGGTTACCCTGACACTGCTGTAAACTCAAACGACAAGAATTGGAACAAGAACGTGAATGTTTTAGAATTCATTCAACAGCAAAAAGGATATACTGGTAAAGTTGCTGCCTTTGCCACATGGGATGTTTTCCCCTATATCTTAAACAAGCAAAGAAGCGGCATCTATGTAAATGCTGATGTGGACAGCTTTAAGCTTAATTCGCCAATAGCAAACGTCCTGAACGACCTGCAGTATCTCGCACCCAGACCTATCGGCGTTCGGCCGGATGTAATTACATACATCGCCGCAAGGGAGTACTTAAAGCAGTACAAGCCAAAAGTGCTTTACATAGCTTTTGATGAAACAGATGATTTCGCACATGCGGGATTGTACGACCAATATTTAATGAGTGCTAAAGCCCAGGATGCAATGATCGCGGATCTTTGGAAAACCATTCAGGCTATTCCAGAATACAAAAACAAAACAAGCCTGATCATTACCACGGATCACGGAAGAGGCGATACAGTAAAAGCGCAATGGAAGGATCATGGTGAAAAGATTCCAGAGGCAAGCAGCATATGGATCGCTGCCATAGGTCCCGGTATTCCGGTCAAAGGGGAAGTAAAAGAAACCGCACAACTATATCAGCGGCAGATAGCAACCACTATTGCAGCGCTCTTGGGTTTAGATTTCAAGCCTAAGCATGAGGTGATGAAGCCGATAGCAGGCATATTGAATTCTAAATAGACCAATCCTTATAAATAATGAGTGTTCATCAAATAAGTCAGGCTGATACAGAAAGGGATTTGATTGCAACAGAGATTTTGCAGCTGTTTGAACACTACGGCAATGAAGATTACGATGGTGAACCTGTATCTCAGACCTCGCATATGGTGCAGTGTTCCATGCTGGCGACGCATGCGGGTAGCGATCAGGAGCTGGCTCTTGCTGCACTCCTACACGATATCGGCCATTTACTTAAGCATATGCAAACAACGGAAGCTATGGCAGAATATGGGGTTGCTAACCATGAAGGGATTGGCGCGAGCTACCTGCGGAGCAAAGGCTTCTCGGAGCGCATCTGTGCCGTTGTGGAAAAACATGTAGATGCCAAACGTTACCTCGTTGCCACAGACTCTGATTATGCTTCAAGATTGTCGGAGGCAAGCAGGAAAACTTTAGAATACCAGGGCGGTGCTATGACGAAGGAAGAGACAGAAGCTTTTGAACAACATCCGTTCTTTCGGGATATCATCAAAGTCCGCAAATTTGATGAGCAGGGAAAGAGTAAAGACGCAGCGCTGATTGCGATCTCTGATTTCAAACACCTCATTATCGAACATTTACAAAAACGCTAAACATGAATGCTGCCATAGAGCTTGTGGTCTTCGATATCGCTGGCACCACCATCAAAGACAATGGCGAGATTGCAAGTGCTTTCCAGTGTGCCTTGCACGAGTTTGGATATGAGGTGCCATTAGAAAAAATCAATCCCTTAATGGGCTACAAGAAAACAGAAGCTATCAAACGCATGCTGATTGAGTACGAAGAAAATGAAGAAAAGATTAGCCGCAGGTTAATCAACAGGATTCATAATCGTTTTCTGCAGCTTATGGTGGAGCACTATTCTACGACAGACCAATTGACTTCACTACCCAATGCAGAGGAAGTATTCTCCAAATTAAGAGCACTCGAAATTAAGATCGCCTTGAATACAGGTTTTCCCAAAGAGATCACAGACGTCATTATGGAGCGCACCGGCTGGATCAGGAACAATACAGTTGACGAAGTAATATCGAGCAGCGAAGTTCCCTCTGGCAGGCCATCATCACACATGATTCAGGAATTGATGAAGCGCACGTCAGTAACTGATCCAAAAAAGGTGGTGAAGGTTGGCGATACAGAAGTAGACGTAGCCGAAGGCCGCAATGCTGGATGCCTCTACTCGATAGGTGTTACTACGGGTGCCTTTCGAAGGGAAGAGCTGGAGCACTATTATCCCTCCTATATCATTGACGATCTTCTGGAACTGCTACCTATTGTTGAGTCTCATCAATAACATAAATGATACACCTGGAACGGAAGGAAAAAAGGGAACGTTCTGCTTTCTGGTTAAAAGCAATCTATGCTGCCTTATGTTCTTTCGCAGTGTATTTCTGTATGTATGCTTTTCGCAAGCCCTTTACTGCCGCAAGCTTTGATCAGGAAAATTTTCTAGGCATTGATTACAAGATCTGGCTGGTGACAGCCCAGGTGCTCGGCTACACAATCAGCAAGTTTTATGGCATCCGGTTTATTTCGGGTTTGATGCCAGACAAGAGAGCTTTAACCATCATCGTTTTCATCTTAATTTCCTGGATAGCACTCTTGCTTTTTGCTCTGGTACCGCCTCCCTTTAATATTGTCCTGATGTTCATTAACGGATTTCCGCTTGGTATGATTTGGGGGCTGGTATTCAGCTATATTGAAGGCAGAAAGGCGACCGAGTTTATGGGTGCTACACTTGCTGTCAGCTTTATCTTTTCTTCTGGTGTTGTGAAGACAGTTGGAAAATATGTAACACAATGGGGTGTTAGTGAATGGTGGATGCCGTTTGTTACAGGTTCTTTATTTTTTTTGCCGCTGCTCCTTTTTACCTGGCTGTTGAATAAACTACCTGCACCTACTGCGGAAGACAGGATGCTTCGTACAGAGAGAAAGCCGATGACGAAGGATGAAAGACGTAGTTTTCTTACACACTTCTTTCCCGGAATTGCAATGATTGTTCTCACCTACACCCTGCTTACAGCGCTTCGCGACTTCAGGGATAATTTTGCTAATGAACTATGGGAAGAATTAGGCTTTGGCAGCCAGCCGTCCATTTTCACCACTGCAGAAGTTCCTGTAGCACTGATCGTGCTCTTTTGTGTGGGTTCCTTGTTTATGATAAAGAATAATTTAAAAGCATTTTTTATCACGCACTACATTATTATTGCGGGCTACCTCATCTCTGTTGCTGCTACTTTCCTTTTTATGAACGGGCTCATAAGTCCTCTCTTTTGGATGATTGCTGTAGGGGTGGGCTTGTATCTCAGTTATGTTCCTTTCAACTGCATATTCTTTGAACGTTTGATTGCAACCTACCGGGTTAAGAGCAATGTAGGTTTCCTTATGTATATCGCTGATTCGTTTGGATATCTTGGGAGTGTACTGGTGCTGTTTATAAAAAATTTTGTAGCTCTTGAGCTGTCGTGGTCAAGATTTTTTAGTAACCTCATTCTTGTGATTAGTATTGTTGGCATTGCTGGCACCGCGCTGTCGCTATCCTATTTCAGAAAAAAATATATCTCTACGTCCACCACAACAGCAGCCATCTATGCTATCTAAAAATGCAATTGTAATTGGTGCCGGTATCGGGGGCCTGGCGGTGGCGCGAAGTTTAGGTGAGCGGGGCTATGCTGTAAAGGTATTTGAGCGCAACGAGAAAGCTGTCGGTGCTTCCATCCGCAACTTCGGAATGCTATGGCCAATAGGCCAGCCGCAGGGAGCATTGTATGAGCGTGCCTTACAATCTAAATACATATGGAAGCAACTTGCTCTTGATGCGGGCTTTTGGTTTGAAGAAAAAGGAAGCCTGCACCTCGCGTATAACGATTTGGAATGGCAGGTGCTCCGGGAATTTGCTGAAACCGAAGGTGCAAGAAGGAAAATCAAATTGTTGGATGCGAACTGCATTCGCGAGAAGACAGATGCAGTGAACATGCACCACTTGAAAGGTGGACTTTTCAGTGCAGAAGAAATGATCATTGAGGCGAGAGAGGCGATAGAATTGCTGCCTGCCTATTTCCGAGAGAGATACAAAACAGAATTCTTCTTCAATACTGCTATCACAAGTGTAGATTTTCCACGAGTACGATCAGGAACAAGGGAGTGGACTGCAGATCTAATCTTCATTTGCAGCGGTGCTGATTTTGAAACTCTTTTTCCAGAATTATTTGAAGACTTGCCTATCACTAAATGCAAGCTTCAGATGATGCGCCTGGTGAGTCAGCCGGCGAACTG
>DASQNW010000449.1:0-3443 GCA_035644775.1 Chitinophagaceae bacterium
AGCACATTTTCCAATATCTTCTGCAGCAATTCCTGCCATCTTTTTATCGTCCAAGGGAAAAGTAAGGTATAGCTTTCCATCAGGACCTTTCTTTGGGCCAGCGCCGAAATAGATGAAATTATCCCAGTAAAAAGACGCACGTAAGAATGTGGTGGGTACTCCCAGGTCAGTAAAATATTTGTCCGCTTCACCCTTTCCATCAAAGTGCGGCACTTTATAATTTCCCATTAGCGTAGGCATGCGATCATCGTCAAGCGGCACCCATTTCCTGGTATCTTCAAGCGTTGACCAGATTACATGTTGCAGGCCCGCAGCTTTTGCAGCTTCGGCCATGTGCTGCGCTTCAGTCATTTCTTTTTCCGCTGAAAAATGCGACCAGAAAAAGGTAACCAAGTAAGCACCGTAAGCACCTTCAAGTGCTTTGTGCATGCTGGCCGGATCATCAATATCTGCACTCACCAGTTCCGCACCCTGACGTGCAAGTTCCTTGGCTTTTTCGGAGTTTACATCGCGGGTAATGGCCCGAACGGAAAACTCGCTGTTGGGATCGTTAAGAATAGCATTGGCTACGCCACCACCCTGTGCGCCGGTAGCACCGAATACGGCAATAATTTTTTTTGGAGACATAATATGTTTTTAGTGATGATGCTTCTAAGGGGCGGACAATGCGATTTCATCGGGGGGAGAGTTCCAATTACTTTCAGCAAAGTTAGGTCTTAAATCAATGTTACAACATCTTTTACTAAAAAGTTTGCCACAGCGCCTTTGGGTGCTCTCCATATTCGTGAAGATTGCTGTTATTCATCCACTGAAACTGTTGAAGAGTGTACAGAAGTTATAGAGTAGATAATAGCTCTGCACGGATTCGATCTTATTACCTGAAAATTCTTTGATGCTCCTGCACTTTTACCACGCAACGTATTTACTGATGCTGCTTTAATTGAGTCAAAATGTAAATCAAGGCGAGTCCAATATAAAATTTCTTGAGTTACATACTTAGGGCAGCAATCGTCTAATTCATAGACACTAAAGGTATTTGTGGAGACAGAAAGCATAAAACCTTCCAATAGGCAGCAGCCATTCGGCAGTGCATTAAGCTGACAATCAAATCACTTCCATATGATCATTCAAAACGTATTTTTCGGATTTTGTTTCCTGCTCTAGTGTCGTAATTATAAGTGCTAACATACAAGTTGCCTTCACTATCTATAGCAATGCCCTGAGGTCCGTTGAAAGATGCCTCAGTGCCTACGCCATCTACATCTGCAGCCTGGCCGCTTCCTGCGATGATGTGTATATTCCCTCTTTTATCTATTTTCTTAATAACGTTTTTAAAATGATCTGCCTGATAGAAGTTCCCTTCAGCATCTATGGCAATTTCCCACCCCTGAAAACCGCTGCTATAAGCAGCAACGGAGAGACTACCTGTGGTACTCACTTTGATGATGTTATTAGTAGCAACATACATACTGCCTTCTTTTGAAAACACGATATTTCTCGGTGTTAGCAGACCTGAAGCAAAGAGAACCGGATTTTTTCCATCAGTGGTGAGCTTTGTAATTGTGCCCTTTATATTATCAGTTACAAAAAGATTATTGTTAGCGTCCACTGCCACTCCTGTTCCTATCATAGTTTCATTGTCGTAGATAACAGACTTTGATCCATCAGCTGCTATTTTCAACAGATGCCTGTTAAAGTCTGTCACGTACATATTGTCCGACTTATCAAAAGCAATATTGTAAGGAGAATAAAACTGAATTAAACCTAGCTCGTAAGAGGAAACAGTATTGGTAGCGATGGATATTTTTCTGATGAGTCGATTGTATACATCTGCAACATACAGGTTGCCGCTTGCATCGAAGGCAAGGCCCCAGGGACAGTTAAAGGAGGATACGCTTTGGTCTCCATCCGTTCTTCCAATCTCGCCTGTGCCAGCAACGGTTGTAACAATAGCTCTCTGATGAAAAGTGAAATGGGGCCCTATGTAGGTGTTGCCTTGCACCGTAAGTTTTAGCAGCCCGGAACCTAAATCTGCAGGAACTATTACTTTAATGCTGTCTGGCCAGGACTTTACGATAGTAAGTGGTTTGTCATTTACTTTGATGTCGCTATGCGAAATTTCAGTAGAGAAGTTTTTGCCGATCACTGTTATGGTATCTCCTTCCCAGCCGTAATCAGGAAGCAACATAGAGAGTTTTGGAAGCCGCTCTTCGGTGTTCTGCTCTTCATCTGCTTTTTGGCAACTTTCAAACATTAGAGTACAAGCGGAAACTATAAAGGATAGAAGAAGATACTTATGTTTTGACATACAAGTTAGTTGTGGCTCTCACCCAAGATATAAAAGGATATGACAACTTGATAGCTTTTTTACAGGTTAGGTTGAGCTTCCTTTCGGCCCCTGTAAGTTGATGTTCGAACCACGTTTATCTGCACATGTACAATACACTCCACCTCTTTGCCAAAGCAATTAATCAAATCACCCTTACTAACCTCAGGAGGATTTAAAGCGAATAATAGCAAAACCCTGTCGACCGTTGCGTTCAAAAGGAACATACAGTTCCGCCGGCTGTATAAGCCTGGCATTTTGAAAATCAAGAACATTAGTAGAACGCCAAAAAATGAATCCATCGTTTACAAGCTGACCTTTGTGATCCAATACAGTAGTACTGCCAAGTTTATGATTGTTGTTAGCTAAGGAGTTATACAAAAACACGATCTTATCTCTAACCAAACGCTATTCACCCCATTAAGCCTGTATTCCCATGTACTCATGTCTACCATGTGTACTTGCTTTCTACTTTTAGAGTCTGGTATTCGAGCATGCTACCGCGCCTTTCCTGCCCCCATGATCTCGCCTTTCCTATAAATAAAAATTTGTTCCGGTTTTCCTTCTTTATTTATCATAAACTCAACCCTCGTTTGTCCGCTTTTAAAGGCGTTCCTGGACACTGGTTCTATTTGAAATTCAGGTTGCCCGTCTATAGCTACAATTAACTTTGCGTCTTTTATATATACAGCAATTTTCAGTGAGTCTTCCTGCCTGAATCTATAGATGCCGGCAAAGGATTGTTTCACACTGTCTGGCATTGCCATAACCGGTTGCTCTGCAAAAGTTTTTGAAAGTGGCTGGTCGTATAAAATGTTCATGATGTTGCGCACCATGCCGCCTACACTGCTGCTGTTCGCGTTACTTAGTGCAATCACACAAACATTATCTTCGGGAATACGATTGATGTTGGCTTTAAAGCCCTGGATGTTTCCATCATGCGATACTCTTTGTTTACCGTAAAGGCTATCGGTAAACCATCCAAATCCATAAGGTCCTTTGTTTTTCTGGTAAGCCTCTCGCAGTGACTCTTCCGATAAAAATTTATTGCCTTGCAAGGCAAGGTGCCACTTGTATAAATCTTCTACTGTGCTGTAAATGGCGCCGGTTGCATCGG
>DASQNW010000450.1:0-1669 GCA_035644775.1 Chitinophagaceae bacterium
GTTTACTGCCAATAGTATCGCTATCATTGCCTATCAATCTTGCCTCTTTCATCATCGCTTCATGAAGCTTATCTCCTATTACCATTTCATTCTGCACATTAATCAGCTTCATCCCGGCAAAGGGTATCATAGTTATAAGAAAGAAATATAAAGCAGCACTGAGAGCGACTGCAAGTATCAATAAGGTATAGGTTTTTTGTCTCATAAGACGCTGCGTCCCGTTCTTCGCAGCTTTTTTTCCTATCTCATGAGTAATCTGACGCTCAAAGGGGTCAACAAAAGGCAGCTGTATGTAATGCAATCCAGAGGAGTCCAGGTAAACAAAACTCATTCTACCGATCCGGTTGCAAGTAATTTCGGAAAGTGGGAATCCTGCTTTCAGGGGAAGTCCGTCCACATCATACAAAAAGATTTCATCCCCCTGTATTCGCAACGACACTTCAGTTGGCTGAGCAGTTACCCCATTGTAGTATAGAATAGATGCGTTATCCATTATACCATCCCAATATCAAGAATATCAGCCACATCTTCTGCGGTAGCATTACTATAATCTTCTTGCGATTGTAGCAATTCGTCAAATGAATAATAACCAGATGCTTCAATATTATTCATGACAAAGTTCATGGTTCGTGTAACAGTCCATGCATAGCCTAATCCTAATGTAAAGATGGTGATGAGTGCATTCACAATCATTAATTCAGCAAACCCACCTCCTGTTGCCCTGGAATTAAAAAATACGGCATCCTCTCCCTGCTCCAGGCGCGTATTGTTTACATAGAATTCAAACTGGTCTTTTTGCCACCAAAAGAAGTAAATACCAAAAGTGACTAACGTTAACAAGTAGCCTTTCAGATTCATGGCAAAGAAATCTCCACCATCGCCAGTATATCTAAATTGTGCATTACCCACTTTGATATTAGATAGGATATAACGTCTGATATTCATGGTAAACCAAGCGCCATAAATTCCAAGGGTAACCAATGTTAGCAAAAATCCTTTGACAAATAGTCCTAACAACTGACCCCTGTCCCCGGTATAACCAAACCGGATGCCCTTCCAACTGGTTTTTGCCATACGGTATCTGTATGCACCATGTAAAGCAACCGGCACAAGTGCAATAAGGCTACCATAGAGAAGTAATAAGGCAAATCCTGGTTGATCATTATAAAACAGGTACATGAATGCGCCATAAAGGACTGCCAAGAGCCCGAGAGCCCTAATAAAACCTTTGAACATTTCCTTTCCTGTTCCGGAAAAAACAAATGGGGTACCCTCAAACGTACATTTACTGTAAAGGAATTTGAGCTTTTTTTCTTTGGCCCATGGGTAATACAGGCCCAGAGTGAGAATGCTTAGGATGGTATTGACAATAAGAATCTTGAAATACTCACTCCCATTGCCATGAAAGGCCAATGGATAGGATCGATTTTCTCTCATAAGGTAGGTTTAGTTGGAAGCTAATATACACAAGCAAATCAATAATCAAAAATGGAGTTATCCAGCTTGCAGCTCAAAATATATTAATATTTCAAATAGAAAGCCCTCTTTATTCCTAACGAATACTTGCTATTGCAATTCAACTTTTTTGAATTCTTTCCTGCATATTTTCTAAACGGCATAAGGCTTGTACCCATTCATTTATGGGTACAATGAAGGCGCAACAGAAAAG
>DASQNW010000451.1:0-2805 GCA_035644775.1 Chitinophagaceae bacterium
GGCTGTGAAAGAAGAAGACTGGAATCATTATGAGATACTCGCTGTGGGGCACCGGGTATGGACAGCAATTAATGGAACGCTCTCTTCAGCAATCGAAGACACAGGAGGAGAATTATCCGGTTACATAGCCTTTCAAATTCATAGCGGTCCCCCTCAAACAGTAAAGTACCGCATAAATAAGTTGATCCACAACCCCACTGTTACGTTAACTGGCTTAACTGAAGCACAATTGATAGAAAAACTTAAAGCACCTTTAAACCGGTAAAGCTGTCCGCCAGTTAGCACTCAAAGAAGGAGATCTAATCTCTATCGGGGGAGGAAGTAATTCAGTTAGTACGCGATATGATGACTACCTCTGAAAGCTAATCAATTCTTTACGTCCAAGGCGAGTTCGATTGAATTTTTATGGAGAGCCAAATCACTCCAAAGAGCGATATTATTTTTAACCGCCCAATTCAGTTCACGAATTACACCGAAGCTTGGAGTGGATGTATTAAAAGAATGGGAGCTAACATGCTAACATAGTGCTGCGGAAAGCTAATATTCTACTAATTTTCTTTAACTAAATGATTGAACTTCGTAAGGGATGTTGTGCCTGTAATGAAAAGAGGGTTGTAATCCTTTTATAATTAAATTGCTTATAGAACTAACGCGCTTGCCTTCCAACTATTCTATATATGAGGATATTGACCTGGTCGAAATGATACGCCTTGATCATGACCAGCTTGCATTTGAAGAGATTTATATGCGTTATGCTGATCATCTTTTTAAACTTGCATTTAGAAAGATCAACGTCAAAGAGGCTGCAGAAGACATTGTTCAAATTACTTTTTTGAAGCTATGGTCAAACAGGCATCACTTGAAAATAAATCATAGTGTAAAGGCATACTTATATACTTCTGCGAAGAACAATATTATATCCTTTTATTTCCGACAACTTACAAAAGCGCACAAGAACATCGATTCTATTCAGAGTGAGTTTTTGCCTCACGACAATTCTACGCAGGATAGCCTCGATTTTGAGCAGACACTTGCTTTATACCGGGAGTCTTTGGAGGAGCTTCCCGACAAATGCCGTGAGGTTTTTGAGTTGAGTAGAAGTGGGTACTCCTTAAAAGAAATTGCAGAATTAAAGAATATCTCACCGAAAACTGCAGAAGCCCATATTAGTAAAGCATTGAAGTACCTACGAAGCAAAATGGGCGGCGCATTTTGGACGTTTTTGCTTGTACTGATCTTTTTCTAAATCTTTTTATTGGAGTAGGGGAAAAGTTCTGCGGCTGCGTCTACTATATGGCTGATGCCCTACTTTAATACTTTTTCATGAGACCATTGCCCATACAAACAGAACTACTCGAGAAATACTTGAAAGGCACATGCACAGCCGAGGAGAGGCGAATGGTTGAAGATTGGTATTTCGAGTTAGATAAGGAAGGTGATAGCGCCGCAGATCAGCTGCCGGCTTTTGATAAGGTGGAACTTTTTGAGAAGCTGAAGCAGCAATCAGAATTTCATGAGCAAACGATTGGAGGAGCTCCTGCAAAGGTTGTTCGTTTGTCACGTAGTTCTGCAGCGGCATTGGCCATCGCTGCAATGCTGATTTTGATTTTTGGTTTAAATTTCTTTATTGTTCAACGGCCGCTAAGTTCGCCTGCTAAAGTGTCCGCAAGGGCAGAACATACCGTTTTTAATAATAATACTGCAGGTATTCTTGAAAAAAGACTTCCAGACGGCAGCTCTGTGTGGCTCAAGCCAGGCGCAAGTCTCGTGTACGAACGCAGGAGCGAGGAATCAAACAGAGAGGTTACGTTTATAGGAGAGGCATTTTTCGAAGTAGCTAAAGATGCATCGCACCCGTTCATCATCAGCGCTGATGAGATGAAGATAAAAGTAATAGGAACATCTTTTAATGTGACCGCACTACCAAAAAGCAGGACGTTTAAAGTATCTGTGGTTTCTGGAAAAGTGCAGGTGACAGCTCAGGGAAAGTCAGGGAAATCCGAATCGGTATACCTGACACCTAAGCAACAGGCAAGTTTCAATCTTGCTTCGCAAAAAATTGTCCAAACAGATTTGACGGAGACTCAATTGAAGAAGCAATACTGGAAACCTTTCAGCTTGAAATTTAATGAAGAAGCCAAGATGGAGAAGGTGGCGAGGGAACTTGAGAAGGCATTCCAGGTACGTATTGAGTTTTCTAATCCTGATATCGCCAACTGCTATTTAAAAGTAGATTTCGACAACCAGCAACTTCCGGAGATTACCAATTACCTGGAAAAATTGCTTGATGTGAACTGCGACATGGTGGACGGCACAACGCTACGGATAATAGGTGAAGGGTGTACTGACTAAACATTTAAAACTAACAATGCAAGCTATATGAAAAAGAAAATACGTTATGGTTAAAAAAAATCAAGGGTGTTACCAGCACCCCTGACTACGACTGATCTTTCCCCGCTACATTACCAGCATAGACGGGATCGTATACTAAAATTTATAACCAGTCCAACTCAAATGTATGAGAAAATGTTCATTGAATAAGCGTCAACTGCTTATGATTATGAGAGTAAGTATTCTGAAGTGTATATTGATTTTTGTTTCTTCTTCCTTCATTTATGCAAATGAAACCTCCGCACAGGAGATCCTTGACAGGCAAGTTTCGGTAGATCTAAGGAGCGTAACGCTGAAAACTGCGTTGGACAAGCTCGAGTCAGCTGCCCGCATACAATTCTCCTATAGCCGCAACATCATCAATCTTGATCAAACCGTCACCTGCACCGCAAAATCTGGGACGCTGGCCAGGGT
>DASQNW010000452.1:0-3131 GCA_035644775.1 Chitinophagaceae bacterium
CTCACATCGCGGATTGGCTGCAACTGAGAAATGTTCGGCTGATCTGTTCGCCCTCGATATTGAATCCGCAGCGACTTACTCCGGGCAAACTGGTAATTGAGAGTGGCAGCGGGAAACAGGTTTGTAAAGGTTTGCTCAATGGTAGAATCTTTAGTCAAGTCGCGGCTCTGCAGTGTAATACTCTGTGCGGCAAGGCCCAATTGGTAATTATATTTCTTCTTTACTACCCGAAAATTCGAGCCGATGCGATCAGAAACGTTTGCGTTTTTAAAATTGTTTGATTGTTGCGGGTTTATCAAATCATACTTGCTGTTGTTGCTATTCCAGTCTAAAGCTTCTCGGTCAGACAAATTGCCGTCGTAGGTATGCTGGTAATTGATCTCTACGAATTTGTCTGGAGCAACGGGTTCAGTGTAAGAAATACTCGCTCCCCTGCTGCTTGCCTGGTGGTGAATGCTGTTTTTCTGTCTAATGAGACTGTCGCTTGCTTTACTGCCATTGACATATCTTCCCATCCTTGCATCAGTTTGCCCAGACTTCTGCATGTTGTTGTTAGTATTTGTAAGAGTAATCGAAAATGTTCTTCCTCCCTTAGCAAATCTTTTCCTGTAGGTTAAGTTGTTGGTAAGGAAAGTTCCAGCACCTCTCTGTTCGCGGATGGTTCTGCTGTCGTTTAAAGGAGTAAGATATTTGCCCGCCATCAAATGAGTTTCTGAAGAATCTTGCCTGTTGGTTTCCGTGTTTTGGAAAGAGATCGCGGGAGCATAGATTATTGAACTGGAAGAATCAATTGCTTGTACCACCCTCACGTTAATGCGGTGACTCTGATTGTTGCTTTCAACATCAGCCTCTTGAGAGCGGAATATTGAATCTGGGAAAAAGCTTTGACGAAAGCTCTTGCTGTTATTGATGTTAGTTAGGTTGTTGAAGTAATAGCTTGTGGTGATTTCGGTGTTCTTCCCCCATAAGTCACTATAGTTCACTCCTGTCGTAGAATTGTTGTTGATGCCGGGCGCACTGCCTACTAATGCCGAACCCAATGAACTGTTATTAGAGAAGTTGTTGCTGGAGGGTATTCCTACCTGGTCGTTAGCTGTGGACCCCAGGTTGTTAATGTTGTTTGTTCGGGCAACAACAGAGAGCTTAGATGCTCCTTTGAAATAGTTGGCAGTAAGACCTGCCTCGTAGCGGTTGTCGGTTCCGGATCCAACGGACGCTCTGCCGAACACACCTTGCTTTTTTTCTTTTTTAAGTTTCAGGTTTATCGCCTTCGATCTGCTGCCATCGTCAATGCCACTAAACTTTGCCTGCTCGCTCAAATCGTCATACACTTCCACCCGCTCAATCATGTCGGCATTCAGGTTTCTAGTGGCAAGCTTTGGGTCGTTATTAAAGAACTCTTTACCATCTACGTAGACTTTCTGTACGTTTTCACCATGTGCTTTTATGATTCCGTTTTTCTCCACTATTATGCCTGGCAATCTTTTCAGCAACTCTTCTGCAGTGGCATTAGGTCTACTCAGCGGAAAGGCGTTTGCATAGTATGTGATGGTGTCGCCTTTTACCTTTATTGGTGTGTAGTCATTTACAACAACCTCTCTCATCGTCTTAAACTCCTGTGATAATCGCACTTGTCCTACATCGAAAACGGGGGCTGACTCCGTAATCGAAAAAGATTTTCGAAAGAGTCGGTAGCCCTGATGATGTACAAGCAGAAAGTAGCTACCAGGTGCTAGATTTTTTAATTCGAAATTGCCGCCCTTAGCACTCAGTGTGAAGGAGACGAGCGCCGAATCCCTTGTGTGCACTATTGACACAGTGGCGTCTGATAGGGCTTGAGTAGTTGCCGAGTCTTTGAGAGATCCTCTAACGATGCCATTTAATTTTTGAGCCTGGCTTTGGAAGAGGAGAGTGAGCAACAAACTTAGGAGCGATAAGTTTTTCATAATCAGCTTTGGGTAGGATGTTGGAATTGGGTATGGGTTTACATAGGATTAGCTTTCACAGCATGAGTATTTCATGAAGCGGTTTGCTAAATAATAGTGGGGTAAAATAATAAACTTTCCTCTTGTTTGAAAGCGGGTGAAAAGGTATAGCGCATGCATTGCAGCATTGACGCAAACTTACCAGTGGAAACAGCTTAGCTGAACAGGTATTCTACGTCTTCTTTGCTAAGTGCTTTTACGAAGGAGCTATCATCTGCAATCAACTCTTTTGCAAGTAGGCGCTTACGTTCTTGCAATTTCATGATCTTGTCTTCGATAGTGTCCTTGCAGATCATGCGATAGGCAAATATGTTTTTTGTTTGCCCGATGCGGTGCGTCCTGTCGATTGCCTGCTGCTCCACAGCCGGGTTCCACCAAGGATCTACGATGTATACGTAATCTGCCGCAGTCAGGTTTAATCCCACACCTCCCGCTTTTAACGAGATGAGGAACACGCGTACTTCATCGTCATTTTGAAAGCTTTGGATTGCCTTTTCACGGTCCGGTGCGCTGGTGCTGCCATCAAAATATTCGTACTTGATATTCAGCGACTGAAGCTTTTCCCTTATCAGCGCCAGCATACCCAAAAACTGTGAAAAGACAAGCGCTTTATGGTTGCCAATATTCTCATTTATTTCCCGCGAAAGCTCTTCTAATTTGATAGAATGGTTTTCAAACTTTTCTGCTTCATTTAAAATAGCCGGAGAGTCACAAATCTGACGGAGCTTCATCAGGCCTTGTAGAATGGTGAGCTGCGAACGCTGAATGCCCTGCTCTTCTATAGTGCCTAAGATTTTGTTTCTGAAGTCGTTTCTGTAGGCATCGTAGATTTTCCGTTGCTCGTCTTCCATTTCACAAAAAAGTATGGTCTCTGTTTTATCCGGCAGGTCTTTGGCTACTTGCTCTTTAGTGCGGCGAAGTATGAATGGGTAAAGAATTTTCCGCAAATGGTCTTTTTGTTCCTCTTCCCCAAATTTGTCGATCGGAATAGCAAACTCCTGTCTAAAAAACTCCATGCTACCAAGCATTCCCGGGTTAAGGAAGTTCATTTGGGCAAAGATGTCAAACGTATTGTTCTGAAGCGGAGTACCACTCATGCACAATCTATGCTTTGCGTTGAGAAGAGAAACAGCTTTTGTGACCTTG